>JBAUHR010000678.1:0-11462 GCA_049680385.1 Rubripirellula sp.
CTAGATCAACAGCCTGCCGGCCGGCGGCTCACATCGAAAATCACTTAAGTTCGCACCATTCGTGTCCTCCATCTTCTAAGCATTCGAATTCCTGACGCTTGATACCTGACGAATCAACCCAACGCTGCCATGAACTTTTTCAAACAATCAACTGACCAAGCGCGTGAAGCTTTTGCATCGATGCCGATGCAGTCGCGGATCATTTCAGTGATGTTGGTGGCTTTGATTGCGATCGGCTTGGCATTCCTGATCAAAGGCGACTCTTCATCAAGCGGTGAATATTTGTTTGGCGGTCGTGCCTTTACCGATCAAGAACTCGCCGCCATGGAAATTTCGTTCAGCCGCGAAGGACTCAATGAATGGGAAAGAGATGGCACTCGGATGCGGATTCCCGCCGCGTCCAAAGACGTGTATCTGGCTGCGATGGAACAATCCACGACGTTGCCAATGTCGCTCAACAGCAACGTCCAGGAAGCCATCAAGGCGACGACGGTTTTCGATTCAAGCGAACTGCACGGCGCCCGAGTCGATGCGGCCAAAGAAGCCGACCTGGGTCGGTCGATCGCGCAAATGGCGGACATCAAATCAGCCAGCGTCGTTCACGACGTGGGGCAGCGTCAGGGACTCGGAGGTCACGCTGCCCAATCCGCCAGCATTTTTGTCCAACCCGAAGGCAGTTCCCCGCTGCCGAAGCATCGCATCCAAGCGATTCAAGATTTGGTCCGAGGTGCCTACGCCGGAATGAAAACCGACGAAATCGTGGTCACCGACGCCAATGCGATTTCGTCATCATCGATGACCGATGACGATGATCCGATGCTGCGAAAGCAACGTGAAGCCGAAGCCTGGATCGAGAAGAAAGTGCGAAACTTGTTGGTCGGATTCCCAGCGCAGATCGCGGTTTCGGCAGAGGTTGATCCGACGATGGATTCCGAAAATTGGACCGAGAAGTTTGATGCTGAACCAACGAATCTGTCCAACAAGCAGCGCAAAATTGAAACGACCAACACTCGGCAACCGCCCGGTGGTGTGCCGGGCGCTGTGCCCAACGCAATCGGCAACCGCGCAACCAGTTTGGCGGACACCGTCGAGACGTTAAAAACCAAAAACGATGAACGGGAAACCATCGGCGTGGCGGGGCGTCAAATCGAGAACTCGCGAATGGCCTCGCTGCAGGTCAAACGCGTCCGTGTCTCGGTTGGATTACCGCGAAGCTATTACAACAAGCTACACGCGCAAACCTATCTGCAAGAAAATCCCGACACCCCCGTCGACGACGTACCGGCGATGTCTCCCACCGCGTTTGAGAAACTTCGGACTGAGACGGCGACAAAAATCCAGACTGCGGTTACGCCACTGTTGCCCGAAGTTGCCGCCGGTGCAGATCGGTTTCCGCTAGTAGAAGTTTTTGACTACTTCGATTTGCCCGGACCTCCGCCACCCGAGCCTGAAACGGCCAAGATCGCCCTCGCTTGGCTTGCCGAATCCTGGCAAACGATCGCATTGGTCATGCTGGGCTTACTTGCACTGTTGGTGGCTCGATCCGCAGCCAGCGGCAGCGGTGATTCAACACCAACTGAATTTCGCGAGGGCTTTGGCCTGGAACTGCCTGCGCCTCCCCCCGAACTGGTCGAAACCGAAGAAGACGGCGACACCATGACGATCACCGGAAGTTCACTAAAAGACGAACTTCTATCGCTCGTTGACGGCAACCCCGAAGTCGCTGCCAATGTGATCCGCGGCTGGGTTGGCGAAGCCGCGTAGAGCACGATCGCGATTTTTTTGACCAAAGCAAAACGACAGACTTTTTGTTTCGGTCTTTCAATTTTCACTCAAGTTTGCTTAGAAGAGAGTCCCGGGAAGTCCGGTAGCACGATCATGCACTTGAGAGGAACCTTGTTCGATGGCAGGCTCAGCAAACACGGATGCAGCGAACCGCGACGCAGCGATGCGCCGAGTCGCGATCGTGTTGACCAGTTTGCCTGCTCCCGTTGCGGCCAAACTGCTGGGCACGATCGACCAAGACGCAAAGCAAGTCATCCGTCGTACGATGGCAACCCTTTCCGATGTCGATCCGCTAGAACGCCATCGTGCGATTCAAGCCTTCAAGACTTCCGTCCAACAACCGGCTCGTCAACCTGCCAACGATCGCTACTCGGACGATGCTTTCCTGAATCAAAGCGATCCAACATACGCTCAAGCTGATCGGTTCTCCGATCGCACCGGCGGATCACCATCGGTCTTAAAAAGCCAAAGTCCAAGCCACGACCGTCCTGCCGATCCTACCTCACCGCTGGCGTTCTTAAGCGACGTCGAAGACGATGATTTGATTGAACTGCTGTCCGGCGAACACGCTCAAGCAGTCGCGTTGGTGCTGGCATCAGTAGCACCGAGCCAAGCTGCACGAATTCTGCCTCGACTGGAACCAACGCTTCGATCGTCAGCCCTTAGCCGACTCGGTCGGCTAAGTGATATCCCAGAAACCGCTAGCACCGAAGTCGCCCAACACTTTCGCAACCAACTAAGCCAACGAACGCGAACTTCGGCATCCGCCAACAACAGCAGCGGAAAGCGTGCGCTTGATGCAATCCTTGCCGTCATGCCGAAACCAGAACAGCCGGATCGCAATTCGCAAACTTGGCAGCCCCCTGAACATGGCAGTGGCGAACTGCCCTCCCACACGTCACAAGAACACGCCGCCAACTCCCCGACGAAACCAACGCAATCTGCCCAGCCACCGCTGGTTCAGCCACTGGTCCAGCCACGAGCCGATGGAACGCATGCGGTTCCGCCGCCGCGCATACCCGAACCCCACAGCGAATCCGTCCGCAACTCGGTCGACGAGTTCTATCGTCAATCGGACCAAGCCAACGACGAAGTCCACCGCCTGCGAGTTGCCCCTCAAACGGTATCTCAATCTCAATCGCCAGTTGGCAACACCGAATCAGCCCAACAGTCAAACCCAACGAATCCGCTGGGCTCAACCGACGCGATCCACTCGCATCTGATTGCGATGAACGCCAAAGACCTTTGCACGGCGCTGGGCCGTGTCGAAACTCGCGACGCGATGCTAACTCTGTGCGGGCTTCCCAATGCAAAAGCGGAAGCCGTCTTGGCTGTATTGCCTAAGGATCAGGCAAAGGTGGTTCGCGCCCAAATGAACTCGCTGCAATCGATGAACCTTCGGGAGATCGATAAAGCGAAAGAACGGGTCGCCATCGCATCGACGCCGGACAATGCCGTGCCGGGCAATCATGCGGGCGTTTCCGCAGCGGCAGCCTAAGCTGCCACCAACCAATCTTGACCTTCGCACTCGTAGACACCCAAGGCTGCATCCGTCATGGCAAACGTGCTGAAATCCGATTCGTCCGCTGAAAAGTCGACGGCCGCTCGCAGCGTATCTGGATTGGCCGGGTTCAACCTGAACGACTTGGCCGACGAAGGCAGGTCACGCCTGGATCAATGCCGAAGCCAGGTTCGTCAAATGATCGACGAAGCCACAACCCAAGGCGAACAGATCCGCAAAAAGGCCGAAGCCGATGGATACCAAGAAGGCCTGAAACGTGCCGCGGTCGACGCTGAAACCAAACTACAAAACGCGGCCGAACTGCGTGCCAAGGAAGCCGTCCAAGTCCTTAGCCAAGCCGTCCAGCAAATGCACAAAGAATACGAAGGCTGGATGCAACAATACAGCCAAACACTTAACAGGATCGCCCTAGCGGCCGCCCAGCGAATCGTCCGAAAAAAACTAGACGATGAACCGGAGATCCTAGTCCGGTGGGCCGAAGAGGCGTTGACCAGCACCCGCGCGGCGACTCGGTTGACGCTTGCGGTGCATCCTGAAACGATCGCGCAACTCGGCGAGGCACTCGACTTGATGCTGGTATCACCGGGACTGCCAGAACAGACTCACGTCGAACCCGACGAAACACTGCCTCGCGACTCTGTGGTGGTGCGTCAACTCGGGGGCGACATTGATGCCGGTCTCGAGATGCAACTGAAACGGTTGGAGACGATGCTGTCATGACCACTTCCCTGCTGCCAAAATTCAAACTGAAACTGCCATCGCTGCCCGATTGTGACTCGACATCCGAGATGATTGCCAAGGCGATGGTCCATCAGGTCCGCGGGCGAGTCGCGGCAGTGATTGGCGAAACGTTAGAAATCGAAGGCATGACCGCACCCATCGGTGCGATCTGCGAATTGACGATGACCGACGGCACAACGCTGCGCGGCCGAGTGATTGGATTTCGAGGCGTACGACCGGTGCTGGCTCCGATGGAACGGTTGTCGGCCGTTTCGGCCGGAGACCCCGTTCGTCTGATCGATCGATCCGCAAAACTTCGCGTCGGTCCGTCATTGTGTGGGCGAGTGATTGACGCGTTTGGTGATCCCATTGACGGACGACCGTTGCCGTCCGACTTGGTGGCCGTCGACGCCGATCGCAGCCCACCGGATTCGCTGGACCGACCGCCGATCGATACGATCTTGCAGACTGGCGTTCGTGTGATCGACACAATGCTGACCTGTGGACAAGGACAGCGCATCGGAATTTTCGCTGGCTCAGGCGTCGGCAAAAGCACGCTGCTAGGAATGTTGGCTCGCGGCAGCAAAGCCGACAAAATCGTGATCGGAATGATTGGCGAACGAGGCCGCGAAGTTCAAGAATTCATCAACCGCAGTTTGGGCGAAGCCGGTCTAGCGCGCAGCGTTGTGGTGGTTGCCACCAGCGATCGACCGGCGGCACAGCGTGTCTCGGCGGCTTGGACCGCAACCGCGATTGCCGAAGCGTTTCGCGACAAAGGCGAGAACGTTCTGTTACTGCTCGATTCGGTTACTCGATTCGCAATGGCCCAGCGTGAACTCGGCTTGGCTGCTGGCGAACCACCGACAACACGCGGATATCCGCCAAGCGTTTTCAACATGTTGCCGCGATTGGTCGAACGCACCGGACGCACAACCAAGGGATCGATCACGGCGTTTTACACCGTCTTGGTCGAAGGCGACGACAACAATGAACCGATCGCCGATACACTGCGTGGATTGCTTGATGGCCACATCATGTTAAGCCGCAAATTGACGGCCCAAGCTCAATGGCCACCGATCGATGTACTCGAAAGTCTTAGCCGTCTGCAGGCTCACCTAATCGACGCTGATATGTCGGCAACGGTCTCGACTGCTCGACGTCACTTGGCGGTCTATCAGCAAAACGCCGATTTGATTTCGATTGGTGCTTACCGATCCGGCAGCGACAACAACATTGACGCTGCGATCGCGATGCGGGAGCCTTTGAAGATGCTGCTAACCCAGCAAGCTGATGAAATTGCTCCGCTCGATCAATCTCAGCGTCAACTAACACAACTGATGCAGATGCCGATCGGTGCACTGAACGCCGCAATGGCTGGCCAGAACATCGCAAGCCAAAATCCCTCACCGGCTGCTGCACCTCAAGCCGTAGAAACACCAAGACCAGTGCAACCAAGGACTCCATCGCAAGCCACCAAAGACCAACGAATCCTGAGCTAGTCGATTTTTAAACCATGGCTTTCAAATTTCGCTTTCAATCGATTCTCGATCTGCGTTGTCGGCAACGCGACGAAGCCGGCGCGGCGGTTGGGCAAGCAAATCAAGCAATTGCTCGAATCGACGATCAATCGGAACAGGTCGAAACACAGCGTCTGGAACTGCGCACACAAGCCAGCCCCGGTCGTGTCGGCAATGTTTCGGTCGAAGGACTGTTGTCGGTCGGTCGCTATGAAATGCAACTTCAAGCTGACCTTGCTCAGCTTACTGCGACGCGCGCCGAGCTAGTTCGTGAACTCGACCGTCGTCAGGCAGCCCTGATCGAAGCCGAGGCCGAGGTCAAACGATTCGAAAAGCTGATGTCGAATGAACGAGAGTCGCATCAAACCAAAATGAATGTTCGCCAGCAGGCAGACGCGGACGAACGAAGTACTCAAGCCTACATTCTTGCTCGCCGAGGACAGAACTGATGATGTCAAAACTAGCCAAGGCCTTCGTGGGATTCAGTGTCGCGACGATCATTACCCAAATGATTCTGTTCGGATACATCCTGTCCCGCGGTCACATGAACGGCGACACCTTCACAAAAGTGATTGCGTTGGCCAACGGGATCGACATCTCGGGAAACCGATTGCAGCAGATTCTCAAGCAAAGCGAAGACCGCGAACAACCGGACTTTGACGAAATTCTGGAGGCTCGCAAACTGCAAGGCTATGACAGCGAAGTTCGGATCAAAAGCCAATTGGCATTCCGTGACGAGGTCAGCACCGAACTTGCGGCGCTGAAAACCGAACGAAATCGATTCGACGAACGGCTGACATCGTTTCGTCGTGAACTTGAGGAAATCCAGCAAGGAGCTCAACAAAAGGGGATCCAGGATGTCCAACGTACGCTTCAGACACTTGATCCGGCTCAGGCAAAAGAGCAGCTCCTGATCATGTATGACGATGGAAGAATTGATAACGTTGTAACAATCATTCAAGCCATGTCCTCAGAAAAACGAAAAGACATACTGGCAGAGTTTGTCGGTAACGGTGACAAAGACAAGCTCGCCGATATTCTTCGCCGCATCGGTGACGGAGAACCAACCACATCGTTGATTGACAAGACGGCCGAGGGCATCTAGTCGCGACCATCGATCATGTGGCGTTATTCACGGAGTCCTGGGGGGAAGCCGACATGAGCGATTTAGAGTCCAAGCGTGCGTCGCTATCGACGACACAGCCGATTTCATCGGCCGCGCTACAAAAACTGAAATCAATTTCTGGCAACGGATCCGTTTTCGCTTCGGCCGATGGCCTGGTCGATGCGTTCTCGGAAGTATTTGCTCGCATGGCCGTTGCGACTCCGCAACCTACCCCATCCGCGATGCAGCCATCATCCGATGACGCTGCCGTGTCTGAATCAGAGCCAATTTCCGATGGCGAGAACGCCGAAGTCGAGAACGTTGAAAACGATTCCAATTCGGCGGATGCCCCTGTTGAGGTCGTGCTAGCCTCAACGGATTCAGAATCTCTGGTCGAGGCCGTTCAAACCAATGCCAAGCTGCCAAATTCGGATCACGACAAATCCAACGGCAAAGACGAAACCGGCGACGACCTGTCGGATTCCGTCGCAGTCGCCGCTGCAGTCGGCGCAAACCAAGAAGCCGTGAAACCCAACAACGATCCATCAATCGGATCGGAAACCGAGTTCCAGTCGGGCGACGACCAGTCTGCCTCGCTCGGAGAAAAAAGTGCCAGAACCGATAAGTCAGCCAACAATACCGAGGGCGTCGCTCCGCCGATCGATTCGGTTGGCGACGACACTCCGACCGCCACCGGCACCGAGCCAGCGGTAGCGCCCGAACCGACTGAAGCGGAAAATCTGGTCGGCGGAACCACCGACATCGAATCAGACACCGGCGACTCGTCACGCCGTCAACGAAAAGGAACACGGGACAACCATCACCCGGCAGACCCGTCGGCCAAGGTGAACCCGAACGCTCAATCCAACGAACAAAACGGCTCAAACACGGGTTCCATTGCGATCCCCGAATCGATTTTGGCTGAATCAGCAGCCGCTAATGCGCCGGGCGTTACGACGGAAACGCAATCTGAAAAACTGCTGCAAACGATTCAACAAACCGTCACTTCGGCTGCCGCTGCGACCGCGGCGCCAAATGCAACGACGGCCAGTGGCACCGTGCCTGCGGTTCGCGGCGGCGGCTCTAACGATGCATCGGCGACAACTCGGGTGGATTCGATGACCGCGCCGGCCGGCGCAAAAACGGAAGCCGCCGCAAAGTCCAAAGCTGCGGGAACCAGCGAAACTTCCAACGCCGACATTCTCACTCGCATCAAACTGATCCAACGTGTCAGCAAAGCGTTTCAGCACCTAGGTCCCGAGGGCGGTGTCGTTCGCTTGCGACTGGCTCCCGCCGAACTCGGCACGGTGCGAGTCGAAATGCGAATTCAGCAAAAGAAGGTCGAAGCTCGTGTTGTCACCAATACCGAAGCCGCTAGCGCCGCGCTGAAGGAACACTTGCCAGAGCTTCGAGCCCGGCTGGAATCGTTCGGCATGAGCGTCGAAAACATCGAAGTTGAAACCGACGCTTCGTTCGACCAGAACGAATCATCGGCATTCACGGATCAAGAATCGTCGTGGGGCCAGCAATCTCGCCGGCCACCCGATCATCCACAGCGACCGTCAAGAGTTTCACCCGCCGTTTCACAGTCGACATCGGCCCCCGTCGCTGTCGGCACGGCGGTTTCGGGCGGCGTCGACGTTCGGCTCTGATGACTCAATTGATCTCGCGTTGAAAGCGGATCGCGGCTTAAAAGACATTCAGGCGTTTGCCTTTTGAGATTCATTACTCTCGCATCCATGTCGGTCTTCAAATGTCACAAATCGGACAAACGAGCGCTGCAGCCTTCACGGCCTCTGAAACGGCATCTCAAGCGTCGTCGCAAGCTGACCCATACGGCGACGTTGACTTCATGAAGTTGCTGATCAATGAAATGCAGAACCAGGATCCGCTCGACCCGATGAAAAACAGCGAGATGGTTCAGCAAATCAGCCAAATCCGCGAAATTGGTGCGACAGATGAGTTGACGTCGACACTGGGCACCTTGGCATCCAGCCAAGAATTAGTGACCGCTAGTTCACTGATTGGACAGAGCGTAACGGGCCTCGCAGACGATGCATCGCCGGTTGACGGACTGGTCGATCGCATCACCGTTGAAACAGACTCGGAAAACGATTCACGTTTAATCAAAGTACACGTGGGTGGAAAGACGATGAGCATTAAGAACATCCGAGAAATTCAGCCTGGGTAAACTGTAACGTTTCCCATCGCAGCGTTCCTCGGTTGATACGATCAACACGTCAACGGGGAGACCGAAGTCGATGGGACTGACATCAGCACTGACCACTGCGCTAACCGGACTTGCGGCCGCAGAAACTCAGATCGACGTGATCGGCAATAATCTCGCCAACTCACAAACAGTCGGTTTCAAATCTTCGGACGTTGTGTTTGCGACTCAGTTCCTGCAAACGCTGTCACTCGGTGCCGGTCCGACGGCTAACAATGGCGGCACGAACCCGCGGCAGGTTGGTTTAGGTGTTCAGGTCGCCGAGATTGCGGCCAACCACAACCAAGGCACGATTGAGATCAGCAGCAGCTCGTCGGATCTAGCCATCCAGGGTGACGGTTTCTTTGTCGTCGAAGGCGCCGACGGCGAACGTTTGTATACGCGAAACGGAATCTTCAAACTCAACAGCGACGCCGAACTGGTCAACAGCACCGGACAGCGTTTGCTTGGCTATGGAATCGACGATCAGTTTCGATTGCAGGAAACCGAACTGGTGCCACTTTCGGTTCCGCTCGGTACCGAAAGCGTTGCCAAAGCGACCGAGAACGTCACCTTTGAAGGGACGCTGACACCCGAAGGCGATCTCGCGGATGTGTCCGAGGTAATCCAATCGATCGTGTTGGGCGACGACAGCACACCTCGCCCCGATGCGTCCGATACGCTAATTGGTGTATCGCCATTGTCCGATCCTGCGGGGATCACCTTGGGAACCGGTGGCGTGGGAACACTTGCGGCAGGGACGTATCAATACCGTGTTGCCCTGGTTGATTCGTCCGGCAATGAATCCACCGTCAGTGTGCCCATCTCGGCGACCGTAGGAACCGGCGGCGCTGTTTCGTTGGACGACCTGCCTGCCGAACCGACTGGCGATTTCCCGACGGTCAATATCTACCGAACGGGGCCCAACGGCAGCGACTTCTTCTTGCTCGATTCTGCAGCGGCGGGCGGATCGTTCACCGACAACGGTTCATCACCTCTGTCGGCGACGGCGATTGATGACACCACGTTGACCGGCAACTACACGTACATGGTTACGTACAGCCGACCGGGTGAAAAAGAAAGCCGCCCCAGCCCACTGCTTGGCCCACAGAACGTAGTGAATGGCCGCGTCACGCTATCGAATTTTCCGACGCCACCGACACCGGAAACAGGCGACTCGTTTCCAGCTTACACCGAAGTAAAAATCTATCGGAACCTGGCCGGTGACCAAAACAACTTTTACTTGGTCGATACCGTCGACCCCGGAACCGTCTATACCGACAGCAAATCGGACGCCGAGATCGCCGACTTGACGGACCCAGCCAACAAGTTGGTGGACCTCAATGGTCCGACCATCAACAGCAGCACATTGTTGACGGGCGTGCTAAAGCGAGATGGATTCACCTACCAGAACGCATTCCAGCTTGGCACGATGACGTATTCGGGGCGGAAGGGCGGACGGGCGTTGGGCGCGCAGTCCTTTGAGATCACCGAAACCTCAACGGTCCAAGATTTCATCGATTTCGTCGAAGCCGCATCAGGCATCCAGAGTCTGCAGGTTGATTCGCAGAACCCAATTCTGGCATCAAAGAATCTGATCGCCGGCGAAAGCGGCACGCTGAATCCCGGTGGGTACATCCAAGACGGGGCGCTTCGATTCGTTAGCAACACCGGCGAACTCAATGCACTCGAAATCGACCTAGCCGCTTTTCAAATTCGCGCGAACGACGGCAGTGTTGTAACGCCGAACCTAGGCTTCGGTACCGCTCAAGAAGCGGTCGGACAAAGCGCCGCAAGCGATTTCATTGTTTATGATTCGCTTGGTGTGCCTATCAATGTTCGCGTCACCGTAGCCCTTGAATCTCGTACCAACGAGCAAACGATCTATCGATGGTACGCCGACAGCCCGCAGAACAATTCGTCAGGTCTTGAAGACGGCGTGTCGGTCGGAACAGGACTCCTTTACTTTGACGGTAACGGCAGCTTCGTTTCATCCACCAACGACACCATCGCGATTGGTCGTGACGAGATCCCCAGCCTTTCGCCATTGCAGTTCGACCTCGACTTTGATCTGGTTTCCGGCTTGGCAACCCAAGAAGCTTCGCTGGCCGCAACACGACAAGACGGTAGCGAGCCAGGTGTGTTGAACAGTTTTGTGGTGGGCGAAGATGGAAACATTCGAGGCGTGTTCAGCAACGGTATTACGCGAGACCTCGGACAACTTCAACTGGCTCGGTTTGCCAACCCGGTCGGTTTGGAAGCACGCGGCTTGAACCTGTATGCTAAGGGCGTCAACACGGGTCTGCCCGTGCAAGGCTCGCCCGGCGAAAACGGCATCGGCAGCGTGATCGGTGGTGCCCTTGAACTGTCCAACACCGACATCGGTAAAGACTTGATCGAGTTGGTGCTGGCCAGTACCCAGTACCGCGGAAACAGTCGCGTGATCACGACCAGCCAGCAATTGCTCGACGAACTGCTGAACTTGCGTCGATAACATAGACGCACGCAACGGGTCTCGTGAGGCCTATCTGCGCGCACCCCAAGTGGACCCGCGACTCCGCTCGCGGGATACGAACTGCAAAGCAGTTCATAGGACTAGGCGTACAC
>JBAUHR010000679.1:0-5171 GCA_049680385.1 Rubripirellula sp.
GCGTTGTACAACGGCGGTGCAATCCTGAACGATTTGGGGCCGATCACGATTAGCGATTCCGAAATCACCAACAACCAAGCGCAGTACGGCGATGGCGGTGGTGTCTCGAATTTCGCGGGCAGCATGACGATCACTCGTTCAACCATCAGCGCCAACAACAGTGTGACCGATGGCGGTGGTATCTCGAACGTCAGTGGTAAGACGATCATCCGCGAATCGACGATCGATTCCAACACTGCCGGCGGTGATGGCGGTGGTATCGCGACGGTGACTGGTGGCGTCACGCTGACCAACTCGACAATCTCTGGTAACACGGGCAACGTTCGTGGCGGCGGAATCCAAACCGACAACGCGCCGATTCGTTTGGTCAACTCGACCGTCACGGATAACAGTTCAAACATCTCGGGCGGCGGCATCGGAACGCTGAACGACGGGATTTTTGTCGGTGACAACTTTGGATCGATTTCGATCCAGAACTCCATCGTTGCCGAGAATGCTTCACCACTTGGACCCGACTTTGTTTCGCCTGCCAACCCGGTTGCCAATCTGCGTGTCAATTTCAGTTTGATCGGCAATAACAAAGACACATCGCTTGCCGCATCCAACGGCACCGGCGGTAACTACATCGGAACGCCGACATCGCCAGTGGATCCAGCGCTGGGGCCGCTGGCCAACAACGGCGGCACCACACGGACTCATAACCCAGCATCAACTAGCATCGTCGTCGATGGCGGCAGCAATGCCTTGGCACTCGATTTTGGTGACGATGGTGTTTCAGGTGGCGGCGATGACGTGACGCTTGAAAACGACCAGCGTGGTGGTCTGTTCAGCCGAATTGCGAATGCGTCTGGATCAGGCGCAACGGTTGACATGGGATCCGTCGAACGTCAGACACGTCCGATCTTGACGGTCGATACAACCTCGGATGAGTCCGATGGTAACTTGGCGCCCGGTGATCGGTCGCTTCGTGAATTGATTGAACTTGCAAACGCCAGCGAAGGGTTCGACACGATCGTGGTGCCAGCGTCGATCGGGTCGACGATCACGCTTGATGCTTCTCTACCGCCACTAACCATCACAGAATCGGTTTCCATCGTTGGCCCTGGTGCAGATTTGATTGCGATCGTCGGCCCCTCAGGCACGACCAAACGTCTGCTTGATATTTCATCAACCGCTGGCAGCGTCAGCTTGTCTGGATTGCGTTTTTCGGGTGGCGACGTGTCCGCGTCGACCGGCGCGGCCGGCAAGGGTGGTGCGATTACGTCAAGTTCGCCCGGCGATCTTGTTCTGGTTGGCGTCGAGCTGTCGGGGAACTCCGCGAACTCCGGTGGCGCGATTCACGTCTCCGCAGGATCGCTTTCGATCGCCGGTTCGTTGGTCGCCGAGAATGTCTCGTTGCAGTCTGGCGGTGGCATCACGCTCGATGGCGCGGCAACGTTGTTGGTCTTGGTCAATTCGACGATTTCGACGAACTCGGCTGGCGTCGACGGTGGCGGTGTGGTTTCCGCAGCGGGTGTGGTCTCGATCGAGTCGTCGACGCTTACTGGTAATTCCGCAGTCGTGCAGGGCGGCGCGATCCGAATGGCAACGGGTTCGACGACCTTGGCGATCGATAATTCGATCGTCGCAGCAAACACGGCTCCGATTGCCCCAGAGTTCAATTCACCACAGAATCCCGTCGCGAACCTTGACGTTGATTTTTCGTTGATCGGTGACAACGCGGGCACGCTGCTTGCTTCGACGCCGGTCACCGATGGGCAACCGGTCGCGGGCGCGAATGGCAACTTCATTGGCGGTTCCGGGACCGACGCGATTGATCCTGAACTCAGTCCTCTGATGTCTCAAGGTGGCCGCCTTCGTGTGCACTTGCCGCTTCAATCGAGTGTGGCGATCGATAATGGCAGCACCGTTCGACTGCCGCTGGATTCATACGACATCAACGGAAACGGCAGCCGGACTGAAGTTCTGCCTGTCGACGTGCGATCAGCAACCCGAGTCGTGGGCGATGTTGACATGGGGGCCGTCGAGCTAGCGCCGATTCCTACGGTGACTTGGGACATGCCCGCTGGAATCACGTTCGGCGATGCACTAAGTGGCACGCAATTGAACGCTGTTTCGACTGCCGCGGGCTCGTTTACGTACTCGCCGGTATCAGGCACGGTCTTGGATGCCGGCGCGAGTCAAAGGTTGACGGCCGTATTTACCCCCAATGATCCTTTCGCGTTTAGGTCGGTGACGGTCACGACGACCATCGATGTTGATAAAGCGGAACCGGCCGTCACCTGGGCAACGCCGGCGCCGATTATCCTTGGAACCTTGTTGTCGACGGATCAGCTTAACGCGACGGCAGATGTCGCGGGAACCTTTGTTTACACACCACCGCTAGATACGGAATTGGCGTTGGGTGACGGACAACTGCTAAGCGTTCGGTTCACGCCGGATGATGCGAACTACGAGGAAGTCACGAGGACCGTGTTGATCGACGTGGTCGAAGAAGCGGTCTCGGACGAGGACTATGGTGACGCGCCGACTGACTACGCCGTTCTGCTCGCGGATGACGGAGCACGCCATACCGTCGGTGCCCTGCGTTTTGGATCGGAACTCACTGCCGATGATGATGGGCAACCATCGCTGGCGGCCGATGCAGACGACGATGACGGAGTGACTCTGCTTGCCAACCCGGTGGCTGTTTCCAGTGTTGACACGATCGCGAGCTTTTTGGTGACGGTGTCGGCCGATGCAAAACTAGACGCTTGGATTGATTTTGACGCGGATGGATCGTGGGACAGTACCGATCAAATTGCAACGGATTTAGCGGTTACCTCAGGCGACAACGTGATCGCGTTCACCGTCCCTGCGGGAACTCTAGCTGGCGAAACATTTGCTCGGTTCCGGCTCAGCAGTGCCGGTTCGCTTGCGCCGACCGGCGCCGCGGCTGATGGAGAAGTCGAAGACGTGCGAGTCGAGATCCTAGACGGTGACTTGCAGTCCGATGCAATCGTCACAGTGGTGGGAGGACTAGGAAGCGTATCCATTGCCGGTGATGACGTTACAGTCGGCTCGGGCGACGATACGCTTTTCGAAGCGCCTGTGACCGCGCTGACTGACCTGCAAATCGATGGCACCGACGCCGACGATACTTTTACCTTGGGCGTTCCATCACTGTCGGATTCGGCAACCCTGGCGATCAACGGATCGCTCGGCAATAACACGCTTGTTGTGGGCGCGTCCGTCGATTTCACTGACCCAGCCGTCCTTGTGGTCGAAAACTTTGCGATCGTGGATTTGTTGACGGCCGGGCCTCAAGCGATCGCGATTGATGCAGACGTCGTATCTGCGTTTTCTCCATCCGCAGAATCAATTCTGGTTCGCGCCAACTCGGCCGAAGATCGTTTGGTCTTTGTCGATATCGCGGACTGGCGATTGGACGCGCCGGACACATCCGGCGGCGGATTCGCAATCGTGGCTTTGAATCAAGTGACCGGTCAGGTCGTGCGAATCGATGCCACGTCGGGTTGGCATAACGTGATCGAGCCTTCGGACGTCAACAACAATGGTTCGGTCACTGCCAATGACGCGTTGGTGATCATCAACGAACTCGGACGACGATCTTACTCCGACGGTGACAGCAGCTTGTTGGAAGATCCGGCAACTTCGGATCCATTCCCCGGAACCTATTACGACCAAAACGGTGACGGCCGAGCAACCGCGCTCGATGCACTGCGTGTGATCAATCAATTGGCTCGGATCAGTAACAGTGGCGGCGAACTAGTCGCGGGTGAACAAATCGTTGCGCAGCTTCCTGCGTTGGCAACCTCAGCGATTGATAAGACGTCGGACATTGATTTTGCATTCGTGTCAGAGAGTGGTGGCGACAAGATCGCATCCTTTGCCGCCGACCCAAGTCATGGATCGGCGGACTTGACGGCGGCAACTTCCGAGTGGTCCGGCGCAACCGAGGCATGGGCTGACAACGTCGATCAATGGCTGGCCGAGCTTGGTGTGAAAACTCGATTTTGATAATAACGCGATTACGGTACGGATTCAGTCGGGTCGAAACGGCGATCAATCCATCACCGGCGATATGTTTAGTGGACAGGTTCTGTCCACTGCTGTGGTGAATCTCTTTCACTTTCGGTGCGACGGTTGGGTGCCCCTGTCGCAAAATCCGCTAAATCTGGGCTGATTAGGCGATGGCACGGATCGTGCTAGATAGTTAGATCGAAAATGATTTCGATTACCAAACACGCAGCGACTCTTGATGCCCAACGCTTCCACCGTACCGCACAACACTGCACCCAAAGACACTGCAACTCGAGACCCTGCAATTCAGGAAACCGCCGACTTGAACAGCGGGTTGTTGGGGGCGGTCGCCAAAGTCGCTCCGACGCTGTTTGTGCTTGCTGTGATGGCGGGCGGATGGTGGGCCGTTCACGAGATCAACACGGGCGGCCAACCCGGGGTCGAGGATTCGGTTGCCGATGAAGCACCGATGCCCGATTCGTTGACGTTACCAGCCGGCAAGATCGAGGCGGCCAAGTTTGAAACGGTTGCTGCTCAAATGCAACCTGTCGAGCATGTTCACACGATTCCTGGGCGGATTCGATATGACGAGACCCGACATGTGGACGTCAAGGCGCCGATGGACGGTATCCTGGCCGAAGTGTTTGTCACGCCCGGCGAACATGTCGAAAGCGGTCAGTTGCTTGCGGTGCTCCGCAGTCCCGAGATCGGACAGGCTCGCGCAGAGATTTTGAAACGGCAAAACGAACGCGAGATCGCCCAGCAACTGTTTCAGCGAGAGCTTTCGTTAGCAAACAATCTGGAAAAGATGTCAGCGATGCTCGACCAGGGTGCGTCGGTCGACGAAATTGAAAACGCGTTCAGAAACCGGTCGCTCGGCAGCTATCGCCAAGGCATTTTGTCGTCCTATGCCAAGATGCAGTTGTCGTCGGAATTGCTAGACATGATTGAGCCGCTTGCGAATTCTGGCTCTGTTTCGGGACGTTCGGTTCGTGAACGGCAAGCCGAACGACAAATGGCAGAGACCGAATTTCGAACCGCCCGCGATCAGGCAACGTTTGCAGCCAACCAAGCGAAGATCAGCGCCGAAGCAAAGTTGTCGGAAGCCGATCGCCAACTGAATCTGGCTTGGCAGTCGGTCGAGACAC
>JBAUHR010000680.1:0-3562 GCA_049680385.1 Rubripirellula sp.
CTCGCGACGTGGGTGATGATGGTTTTGTCCATCCCGGCACCACGAATGGTCATTCCGGGCTTGGGTTCCAACGGCTCCGATAGTTCGTAAGTGCCCTCAGAGATCTCAATTGCCTGGCCTTCTTCGCCATCTCGCACCGCCACAATGAGTGCCTCGGTAGTGTCGATGACTTGGGCAAATGCCATGCCCGTCCAAAGACACGTGAAAGTTATAAGGAACATGCGAAAAGCTAGTGACATACGACGTGACGTATTTGAGACGTTAGGAGGACGTTGGATAAATCTTTTAAGGCAACTCAATCGTGTCAGCGAGCAGCTTCGAGAATGAAGTACATGTCGCGGTAGGTGTCGACGTCGGGGTAGCCGAGTGTTCCAGGTTGAATTTCGATTCGTTCTGACATCTTCGTTGGGAAAGCGGCCGCGCTCCGCGATGCTTCAACGTCTTTAGGGTCGTCAACATTGCGAATGAAAACGTCATCGAAAACAGTCGACGAGCCGTCGCGGCGGATCATGTGTCCGCCGGGAAACGGGTCGCTCGATTTGCCGCCCGGCAAGACGTTGCGGTTGGAAAGCGGAATGTTGCGATTCACTCCCGGAGCGGCTGGTTCGTCGAACAGGAGTAGAAAAGCATAGATCGTGTTCGGTTGGAGTTGATACTGGCTTTCACCAATAAATTCCCACCGCAAATAATCGTTCGTGTTCAGGTCATCGGGAACGATGCCGCCCGAAGCGAGCATCAGATGTTCGTACGTTTCGCCTTCGATAAAATCGTCCGAGAAGTGTTTGAACGGACGGCGATTCGGCGTGTTGTCGTCGTCAGGATCGTCCGGCCAAGTGAACGCGTACGTGGCCCAGCGAGGATTGCCGTCCGTTGTGCTGTTGTCGTTGATCGTCGGCTTGCCCGTGACTTTCATCAATTGAAGCGAAACCTTCGCTCCACCAGGATCGCCACCACCTTTGACATCGACGGGCTGGAGTCGCACGGTGATGGCACCTAACCGGAAGCCGGTATCGCCAGTTGTGAATGTTTGTCCGAGGTCACGATCGCGATAGTAGTAGTGTGTTTCGTTCTCCGACTTGATGGCCTCATCGCTGCGAGTCGGATCGGGATCAAAAGCGAGGGCGTTGGTCTTGGTCGGTTTGCCGGTTCGCGGCGCGTAGTAGCGAAAACTGGTCGGCCCGGTTTCGTCGCGAATGGTTTGCTGAATCTTTACTGATTCACCAGTCGGCGGACCATCGACTTTCTTCACATTCAATCCGGATTGAACGATAGAGAACTCGTGGTCGCGATACGTGTCAACATCAGGAAATCCGTCTGTCTGCGGAGGCAACTCAAAACGCTTGCCTCCGTCGGGAAGCATGGATTCATTGAGCATTGCGCTGCGTTGCTCGGAATCTACCGTTGGTTCGGATTCACTAAGCAGCTTCGGCTTGATACCGCCATTGCCTTCACGCCGAATTCCCCAGCCTCCGACCGAACTTTCCTTGGTGATGTCGTCAGGCACTGCGTCGGGCCGGGAAGCTCGATTTGAGTTCGCCAAAGTGAATCCGGATTCAGCGGACGGATTGACAAGTCCGACGAGAAACGCATACCGCCGGCCAGCTTCGAGCGTTACTCGTTGCTCACCGCTGAATTTGAATTGCATATAGGTCAACTTGCTGGTTGCATCTCCGGTCGACCTGCCATCGGCATCTCGCGTCGCAGGAAGATCAGGGAACGTGCCACCTCGCACGACTTTCATGCTGCGATAGGTAATGCCTTCGATGAAGTCGTCGCAGCGATGGTTGGTTGAGTAACCGTGTTTCGCCTCCGTGCCCTTTGGCGTTGCGTTATCGTTGATGACGGGTGTTCCTACCACCTCGAACCATTGCACAAACAACTCTTGTCCGGCAGTTCCCGACAGCACCGCTGCATCGGAATTGCCTGTTCGCAGAATCAAACGCTCGACGTAACCGGTGCGCTTCGCAACGAAGACTTGTCCCAGATCGCGATTGCGTTGAAAGTAGCCACTGGTTTTGAACTTCAGATTCTCAGCAGGCTCATTGCGAACACTCGTACTGCCACCCTTGTCGGCCGCAACCTGCTTGATGGTGCAACCGGCATCAGGGATGAATTGTTTACCCAACGACGTTACGTTGAGTTCGGCGTGTCCTGACGACGCGAATGCATAGGTACACAGCAAAACGAAGAAGTTTCTTGTGAACATAGAGATCATATTGGTAGCTCGAATCCCTTTCGGCGTGAGCGGTCGAGCAGAACGTTCGCTTCGTCATCGTTTTCAAATCGCTCCTTGGCTGGATTCCAACTCAGCGGGCGATTGATCTTCCGAACGAGGTTCGCCAGATGACACACGGTCACACTGCGTTGGCCAATTTCAATGGATGCGTTGGGCGTCTTGCGGGATCGGATACAGTCAAGCCAGTTCTGCAGATGCGGACGTGCGACGTGACCGCCGCCCTCCCAGTTCTCGGCGTTTGAAATATCTGAAGTATCGGTCACCAAATCAATCGGGTCGGTGACGAACTTGTTCCGACTGATCTCCATGGTTCCTCGTTCACCGTAGAAGGTTGCAGTCTTTACATCCGGAAGGAAGTTCAACACTGTTCCATTGGCGTACGTCATCGTGACGGGACGAAAGCGATTTGCATCAGCAAAGGTCCCTTTCGGATGTGGCGTCTTCTTATACCATTTCTTCTTCCAGTCCTTTTCGAGAGCGGCTTCGCTAATGCCATCCAGAGGCGCGATCTTGACTGGCCCACTATTGTCCATTCCCAGTGCGTACTGGATCATGTCAATGTTGTGTGCTCCCCAGTTCGTCATCAGGTGACCAGAGTATTCGCGAAACAGGTCCCAGCCTCGCCACATTAAGTCTCCAACTTTGAATTCATCTTTGAGCCATAGCTTGCGGTTGTGGGGACGCATGGGTGTTGGACCGATGAACAAGTCCCAATTGAGGCCTTTAAGAATCGCTTCGGCGGGAAAGTCGCATTCCGACATCGGGCCGGGATAGTTGGGGCAGTCGACGCGTGCCACCTTGCCGAGTCCACCGTCTCGGATGAATTCACAGGCAAAGCGATTGACTTCCATCGTCCGTTGCTGGCTGCCGACTTGCAGGACTCGGCCGGTCGTCTTGACCATATCCGCGAGTAATCGGCCCTCGCGAATCGTGACCGAAATCGGTTTCTCAAGATAAACATCAAGCCCAGCTTGCAACGCAATCATCGCCGCTTGCACATGGTGGTGATCCGGGGTCGCAATGATGACGGCGTCGAGTTTCTCTTTGTCAAACAGTTGTCGATAGTCCTGATAGGTCGTGCAGTGTGCCCCTTGATTCTCTCGGAAGCCTGCCAGAATTTCAGCGAACTCGGCTTTTGGTTCGAGCGTGCCGGCCATCTGTGATGTCGCGCAGTCGCAAATTGCCGTTACCTGTGCGGTCTCGGGAAGGTTGCCGATCAGATACTTGCCGCGCACTCCCGTGCCAATCACGCCGACACGGATACGGTCGGACGGGCTTTCAGCTCGCAACAATGAAGTCCAGCCTCGCGCCGACAAGCCAGCACCA
>JBAUHR010000681.1:0-3761 GCA_049680385.1 Rubripirellula sp.
CAAAGATTTTTACTGAAACCAAAGATGACGAAATCCGCTATCACGCGGGCGTCGTGCTGGGGTCGATTCCCAAAGAACAATTACAGTCCGAAGAGATTACGCTGGACTACGAACCGTTGATCAATCACCGCAAGGCCAGCATGCACTCGATGGGCCTGTTCTTGGCCAACCACCTAGGCGACGACGTCTCAAGTATTCAGGTTCAGCCACCTGCGGACGCCAATTGGAGATTGGGGCCAGAAAATATCCCGATGCGAAAAATTGATGCGGGTGAATATTCGTCGTTTGAAGTCCCACGTCTTATTAATGAAAAACGAGTCTACAAATTAACGGAAGACGTGTGGTTTGCGATGCAGCCCGTTACTCGGCGGTTGTACAAGGAGTTCTTGGATGACCCGGAACTTCTTGCCGACGATGAAACAAAAAAAGAAGCGTACCGTCCCGATGGCAATATGCCGGTGGAATTGCAAGGGAATCTAGATTCACCGATTAGCAATATCGATCTGCGGCATGCCGCTTCGTTCTGTAACTGGCTTAGCAAAAAAAATGGACTCCAGCCGGTGTATTCCTACGACGCTGATCGCGACAAGAAGCAGGATGATGGCTTCTACCACAATCCATGGGTGCCGGACTTGCAGGCTAGTGGATATCGACTACCAAAATGGGTCGAGTACAACGTTGCTGTGCGCACGACCTACGGCGATGGAATCCCTTGGAGTCACGCGTTGCCTATTGGGCAAGCGGGCGGCGACTACGCTCCTAGTCTTGGCAATCCGTACCCCAGAGAATTCGACACACTGATCCCAAACCGATGGGGACTGTTTGCGAACGATCCGGTCTGCGGTTCGTGGCTACTGGGCGACAAAGAAGGGCGATTTATTCGATCCAATCTATTTCTAAATGCAATGGACTACGTCCGATACAGCCCTGACACCTTTGCGAGCCGGGGACCGATGGAGTCCATTTTTGTCGTGCAGAACGGCAGGCAGTAGCGCATGAAAAAGGCCAGCTCGGATGATGACATTTTCCGAACTGGCCGTCGTTTCACGTAAGACGAGGGCATCAGTCTAGGTTTACCATTCGGTAACAACGCCGCAACAGTTGTTCGAGCAATAAGGATCGCTTGTCGTGTCACAATCAGTCTCGACACATCCCGATCCGCCGCATGCGAAACACTGCATGCAGTATGCTACTCTTGCGGAAATACACTTCATGTATTCCTCGTAGCTGCCCATCGGGCAGCCAAAACTTGGCAGCGCACATTGGCTACAAGTAAACGAAGCGTCAGTGTCCGCTCTCACCGAACCGAGTTTGGTACGAGCGGATCGTCGCAAACCTTCCAATCGATAGAAGGCCTCCTTTTCTTCAAACGTAGCCGTGTCTGAAATTGCATAATCTTTGCTCACCCTCAACGAAGTATACAAGTAGTTCATCACGGCTCTCCAAGACGCATTGGAGATGCAGCCGGTCCTTGGATCCAAGCGTAGGATGACGGTTGGATCTGCTCCGCTATCTGCCCTTTGCAGTATTCCCCAGTACGCTTTTTCGTTGACCTTATCCAGCAAGTCCTGGCTTGGGCAAGATTCAGTTCCCGCGTAAGTTGGTGGCTTAGCACAAGTTGGGCAACTACCTGCTACTGGAACAGTGGATCCATAGGTAGGCACGCAACCAAATGACTGGCCATACGAAACAGGAACAGATACGGTGTAGCTGGCTGTCGCAGGAATTCCCGTCGGGGCAACTGTGCTGCAACCACACGGCGCTGATTCGACATAAGGTGATGATTCGACGATATTTTGACAGCACGCATTGCTTTGACATTGCGTTTCTACACAAGTGGCACGCCCTGGACGATTGCATCGACCAAATAGCCGTTTCAAAAACCCACCCGCATCGGCGGATTCGCTCATGATCAGCGAAAGAGCCAACGTCATGAGTAATAGAGAGGGGAAGTTAACTTGTTTGCTCATCTTGTAGTGCTCCACGATTGAAAACGAAAAGGGCCGAGCATTTTTCAGCATCAAAGAGTGGCCCAGGTACAGACGCACAAACACAGGCTATGGCGCTTTGAATCAAAGCACGCCCGTGTTTGTGCGTCTGTAACAATATAGGGAATTTGCCAGCTCTCGTGGGCGTGATAAAAAACACCCGTCAGCAGGGAGGGGAATTGCGTCGTCATCGTGTATCAGGCCCGGTTTTCAGGGGATTTTCTCCATCGACGACTTTATGATACCTGGGAATAAAGTCACTCCTTGTGCCGCGTACCCGCAGAATCAGGATTTCGACGTGTGGAAAATCTTTCAGTCAGTTGCTTCAAAAGATCAACCGACGCCCTGTTTCCCAATCAATGTCGCCGATGATTTGATCAACGCCACATTGGACAATTACGACTGGGTCTTGTTGACCGATGGTGTGCGTGGCATGGATATCGAAGCAGATCCAGCAAACCAACCAGGCGGTCTTCGTTTTCGTGTAGATCTGGATTATCAAGATCCGTATGACGAAGGAAAGCAGGACGAAGTCGAAAAGAGCTTACGCGAGAAGCTTCGGACGTTGTCAGGCATTGACACGCCTGAAGGAGAAGCGATTCAACTTTCTAAGGACGATCAAGAAATCATCCTCGTGCCTTTGTGGGTTTCACCACGGGATACGGCAACTTTCTTCGATGGGCTAAGGCGATGGATTGCAATGTCGGCCTTACGACTGCGGATTTGGATTCGCTTGCTGAGAGTTCGGGTCCTGGCTTTATTGCCCGGTGGTCCCGCTGCGGAGCCGGTCATTGGTGGGCAGATGATCGTGAAGATAGGAAATTCATCATGCATCACCCCCGGAACGGTCGCAACAAGTCTGATTTACGGAAGTCAATATCGTTTGCTAACCAACAATCATGTCGTGACGAACAATCAACATCATTGTATTGACTCGACGCTGTATGTCGAAGGCAAGGCGACGTCAATGAAACTAGACGGCTACTACAAGATCGTTGAGCACTCGCAGTCGGATATGGACGCGTTTCGATCAGGTCAAAAGACGCTCACCTACAATGTCGTGGACTTGGCATGGTGTGATACCACACCGCTGCAAGCAGCACAGCGACGAATCATTGATGTGGAGTACCATCAGGAATCCATTGACGGATTTCGTCGACCAGTGCGTTGCGAAACTGTCACATTCTACGGCTCATCCTCGAACACGTTTACGACCACTAAAGTGCTTTCGACGACGTATCGCGTCCGCAATAATGTGGCTAACTATCGTTTTTGGAAGAACATCGTTCGTTTGGACACTTCGGTGGCCATCATTGGCGACTCGGGGACGGCGATTGTCGCCACCGAAACGGATGAAGACGGCAATGAGAAGCACATGGTCGTTGGACTGATTCGACATCTAAGTTCGATTCCCAATCCATGTCGTAGTGAAGCGTTCGGGTGTCCACTACACGAACCGAATGAACTTGAACAGGAGTTGGTCGTGGCGTCATATAAAAACTGATGCGTTGTTATCCTCAGTTGGATCCTGAGGACCGACGCAACCATTGCCGTTCGTGTCAACAACCGACTGATGGCCCCAGTGAGAAATGACGCGTGAGCGAACGGCCTTTGTTGGTGTGATCGGGCGCGAGATTGTTCGCGACGAGCGCAAATGACGCTGACAGCGCCAACGTCCGACCCGTCGGGGACAATTGAGACTACGTTTTCAATCAATCAAATTCTGCGGCTTTGGCGGTGGGCGGTCTTCTTTCTCGACTGGCGGTCCTAGCT
>JBAUHR010000682.1:0-1600 GCA_049680385.1 Rubripirellula sp.
TCGAAAGACAACGCCGGGCGACTTCTTCATGGCGATTCTTCAGCAGATAGTATGAACACACCGACGCAACAAAGAATGCTCCCAGCACGAACGCTCCTATCAACGTATGGGTGAGTCGATCAACAGACGAAAGATTGAAGACCATTGCCCAGAAGTCTGTGACTTCGGCACGCGGCATCATTTCGCCTTGCACATCGTGCCACACGATGTGGTAGCCGGCGGGCGTCTGTTGCCAGCTATTGGCCACGACGATCCAAACGGCACTGAACGCCGAACCCAGAAAAACCATCAGCGTGCTGAACAGGTGCATCTTCGGTCCGACACGATCCCAGCCGAAGACCAGCACCGCCAAGAATCCGCTTTCCAAAAAGAATGCAAAGATTCCTTCCGCCGCGAGCGCTGACCCAAATACATCGCCCACAAATCGAGAGTAGACAGCCCAGTTGGTCCCAAACTCGAATTCCATCACGATGCCGGTGGCGACACCCATGGCGAAATTGACTGCGAACACACGTGTCCAGAATCGAGCCGCCGCTTCCCAGGCCGGATTCTTCGTTCTGAAATAGGCGAGCTCACAAAGGAAAAGCTGCAGCCCCAATCCAATCGACAACGGCGGGAACAGATAGTGGAACATGATCGTTCCGGCAAACTGCAACCGACTGAGTATTTCAACGTCCATTTAACTTTGCCTCGTCAGCAGAATCGGTGGGTTGTGCTTGTTGATTGGTTTGTGGATCACTTTTCGCTCGGCTTCTTGAACTTGGGCCGACTGTGGGAGTTCACATAGGCCGCAAGATCGAACGCTTCCTCCGCTGATAAATCGCAATCATCGAGTGGCATGGCGACCTTTAACCAAGACGCCATCTTCGTCATCTTGGAGAGACCTGCCCCGTCGTTGAACGATTGATCGCCCCACACCGGTGGTCCCTCATCGGTACCACTGCCGTCGGCCGCGTGGCAGTCGGCACATCGGTCGTCGTAAAGAGTCCTTCCGCGGTCAACACTCGGTGCCGACTTCGGATCGGCCAACATCGCGAGTCGGTTCGGTCCCAACGAAGCGAGCGGATTCATGGCGATCGGCGTTCCTCGAGATAGCCAAGTGATGTAGGCGGCGATGGCGGTTGAAACGCGGCCACCATTGGGCGGGCGTTTGCCGTTTTGGCTGCGTATGAAGCAGTTGAGGATGCGATCTTCCAGCGTGATGACCTTGTTCTCCCGTGGAGCAAACGCGGGATACGCTGCTGCAACACCGATGAATGACGCAGCTTTCGGATGGCTTCCCGCGTCCAGGTGACAGGACGCGCAGTTGAGCTGGTTGCCCACGAACGGACTGCTGAGCGGATGAGTGCTGGTGGAGCGGACAATCTGCTCGCCGAGCCGGACGACATTGCCCAAGGTTCCTGATGGATACTCAGAGGCCTTGGTCGAAATAAGATAAGTCGCCGGACGTTGCGACTTCGGATGAGGATCCGACCGCACATTGGTCCTGCCTTCAATGCGATCGAGAATCGGCCCCATTGCATCAAGCTCTGTGTAATACATCGCACTGGGGTCGATTCCTCGTTCATCGAGAAATATCAAACGTTGCTGAACGCTTTCC
>JBAUHR010000683.1:0-6964 GCA_049680385.1 Rubripirellula sp.
CTTGCTACTACTGCCACACCAACGTGCAAGCCGACTCGGTAACGGGCGATCGCTGGTTGCATGACGAGGATGTGCACCTGAGAGCGGGATTCGATTGTGCCGATTGCCACCGAAACGGCATCGATCACCAAACCGTTCGCGGCTTTGATGGCGAAGTCCACGCGGCGGGCGCTTCGGTGGCTTCACTCTCGTGCCAAGGTTGCCACGTAGGGAGTCTGAACGAGAAAGATGCCGGTAAGGAATCGAGTGCATTTGCCAGCCCGGGACGCATGGGCGCTCCCATGCCCGCGCACCGAGGCCTGCCGCCGATGCACTTTGAAAAAATGACCTGCACAGCGTGCCATTCCGGCCCCGCTCCCACCGACACGGTCGGACGGCAATTGAACTCAATCGCTCATCAACTGGGCAAACACGTCAAACGCACCGGCGAGGAGTTCCCGGGCATCGTCGGAGCCGTCGCCTTGCCGACGCTCGACGCGTCCGCGGGAATGAATAGCAAAGCCGCCGGTCGTTACACGCCCCATCGCATGATGTGGCCGTCGTTTTGGGCCACGCTGACGGAAGACAAGCTTACGCCGCTCAATCCAGAAGTGGCTTACGAGTTGGTGCGCAAGCCTCTGAAGGTGCGTCGCGAGTTCACCGAAGAACTTGCCGAAGTCAAACTTTCGCTCAGCGAACGCAAGGAGTTGATCGGTGAAGATCGGGCCCGAATGAAGCCCGAGGACTGGACACCCGAAGAGGCTGCGAAGATTGCTGAGGCGGAAGGAAAAGCGCGAGAGGTCCAAGTCAACGAGCGCATGGCCGCCGCACTTGCCAGCATCGAAGAGGCGTATCCGAACAAAACAGCGATCTTCATCAGCGGCGGAGCCGGATTTGTGCGCGACGGAGAATCGCAAATCAAGGAATTGGATGCCGATCAAATTGGCACCTATGCGAAACCCTACGCTTGGCCACTGGCCCACAACGTTCGCCCAGCACGTCAATCACTCGGTGCAACCGGCTGTACCGAATGCCACAGTGAAAATGCGACGTTCTTCAATGCCGCCGTGCAACCCGTCGGACTCTTGCCGGGACAGCAGACGTTGGCCGTCAAGGCACACGAACTGCAAGGCGCCGACATGGAACGCCTCAAAACATGGAATCAACTTTTTGCGGGCCGGTCGGTGTTCAAAATCCTCGGCCTGATTGCACTTGGACTCACTTGCGTACTCGTCCTGGCGGCAGTTTCATGGAACCTTGGCAACTTTATCCGACGGTAAGTTGCCCACGGCGTTTCGAGTGGCTTCGTGTTCTTTCCTAACTCTTCGCTTCTTCCCACCTGCCTCATACGATCGGCGATCCCCATGCTCCGAAAATGCTGCTGCTTGATTCTGTTGATTGTAGCCTCCACGTCCCTCAACGCCACAGAACCCCATGCAGAACCCGAACCCAATGCGAAACCCAATGCGAAACCCAAACTTGTTGCCGATGGCTTTCATTTCGAAGCGAGCGATTGGCCGTGGTGGCGCGGGCCGCTTCGCAACGGTACCGCATTGGCAGATCAAACGCCGCCGCTGAATTTTGGTGCATCGCAAAATGTACTTTGGAAAGCTGCCATTCCCGGTCGCGGGCACGGGTCGGCGACCGTGTTTGGTAGCCAAGTTTTCTTGGTGACGTGCGACGAGGAAACGAAATCGCAATCGCTGCTTTGCTTCGACCGCGGTACCGGAACGCAACTTTGGAACAAGCTCGTGCACGCTTCCGGTGGTATGTGGAAGAATAGCAAGTCATCCGCAGCATCGATGACGCCAGCCTGCGATGGCCAGCGCGTATTCGTCAATTTCCCAAACAACGGTGCGCTCGTCACAACGGCTCTGGACCTGGACGGAAACCAAGTCTGGCAAACTCGCGTTTCCGACTACGTCGTGCACCAAGGCTACGGAGCCTCACCAGCCCTCTATCAAAACGTGGTGATCGTGACATCGGACAACAAGTCCGGCGGTGCCGTGATGGCCCTGGACCGAGTCACTGGTGAAGTGGTTTGGAAGCGTGATCGTCCCGAAAAGCCCAACTACTCTTCGCCCATCATCGTCCACGCAGCAGGACGAGATCAAGTGATTCTCACTGGCTGCGATGCCGTGGTTAGCTACGCTCCACTGACCGGCGAGACGCTGTGGGAAACGCCAGGTGCAACCACCGAATGCGTGACGTCGACCGTGACCGATGGCCAGCTGATTTACACAAGCGGCGGTTATCCCAAGAACCATGTTTCGGCTGTGTCTGCCGATGGAAGCGCGAAGTTGGCATGGGAAAACACATCGCGTGTCTACGTGCCATCGCTGCTAATTCGCGATGAGTTCTTGTACGCTGTGCTCGACGAGGGAATCGCCATCTGCTGGCGAGCCGACTCGGGCGAAGAAATGTGGAAGGCGCGTTTAGGCGGGACTTTTTCGTCCTCGCCCGTCTTGGTCGGCGACCAGATCTTTGCCAGCAATGAAGCTGGCGACTTCTTTGTCTTCAAAGCGCAGCCGTCGAAGTTCGAGCAGGTTGCCAAAAATAAGTTGGGAAGTGAAGTTTTCGCCACGCCCACAATTTGCGGCAGTCAGATCTTTCATCGAGTTGCCTTACTTGACGAAAGCGGCGGACGCCAAGAATTCTTGTTCTGCCTTGCGTCCGAATCGAAGTAATTCGCCGACGCAACGAAAGACGACACCAAGATTAACGTTGGTGGCAAAACCGCGGCGAACATCTCTATTTCGACGAAGCGACCGTCACATAACCCTTGGGCAATAGCCAACACACCTGCCGTCGCTCCGCGACTCGTGCTCCTGTCGCAACTAAAAATACGACAGGCTTTCCAGCCGGACATAACCGAAAAGATCTCAGCCTAGAAAAGCCGAGGTACTTATTTTCGAACGGCCCTAACGTTCGGTTTACTGTTCAAGCAAATAACCGTCTACAAGATGCGTTTGGGTGGCAGGACAGCGTTGCTGGTCAAGATTCCACCGACGAGGGCAACGGCGACCATCACCATCGAGAACCCAAACTCGACCGCGGCCGTTGAATCATGGTCGATAAAGGCCGTCAACGAGCGATAGCCCAACGAGCCCGGCACGAGAACAATAATGCCTGGTGTTAGCGGAACCAAGGCCGGCCGATCGCGGATCCGAGCGTATAGATTGCTACCGATTCCGACGGACAAAGCGCCGCAAAACGCACCCACCTCGCGGCCGGCTTGAGCTCCAGCCAACATGCTGACCACGAATCCAACAACGGTGACAGCAAAGATGACGGGCCATTGTGGCCAGCGGGCGCGAAACACAATCGAAAACGTGATCGGCGCGATGGAAATCGCAATCCACTGCCAATAGGCGGGCATCGCCCAGACGGTCGTGTCGAGGGGCAAGTTGCGCCACGAGTTCGCGACTTGCCAACCGAGCGCGACGCCAATCGTGATGGTCAGCAGCGACACACTGGCCCCAGCCAATCTCGCAACGCCCGCCGAAAGATGCCCCACCGCCAATTCGGTTAGTGCCACTGTCAAACGCAGGCCTGGGATCATGACGATCAAGGCCGCCAACGTAACAAGTCGATCGTCGATCGGGACAACAAAGTGGGCAATGGCTAGAGCGCCAACCGATGCGACAATTCCAGCCAGCGGTTCGAGGAAACCGGTTTCAAGTTTCAAACGCGCATGGAGCACCTCGAGCAAAGCAACGACGAGTCCGAGCACCATTGCCACGGCAACTTCAATGAAACTGCCGCGGAAAAAGATCGCGACGGCGCCGCACGAGATCGCACATGCCAGCACAGTCATCGCCTCAGAATACGGCGGGGCCGCCTGTTCTACTTTGTCGAGCAGCTTACTGGCCTGAGCCACCGACAGACGCCGATCTTCGAGCTGCTCCAGGACTTCGTCAAAGCGAATCAGCTTGTCCACGTTGATCGAGCCCGAATCGACCCGCCGCAAATAGGTTTTTTCACCCTGAGCGTCAGCGATGGAAATCACCAAAGCGGTCGGCGTGTAGAGGAAAACGCCGCTCACCCCAAGACTCTTCGATACTTGCGTCATGACGCGCTCAAGACGATGCGACGGCGTACCGAAGCGGTGCAGGAGTAAACCTACTTTGATCAAAAAGTCGTGGACCAATTGCGTCTCGGCAGCATTGGTCTCCGAAAAATCATTCACTACAAAGGGGCCGTTCGCATTGGATATGGTGTGGGGAAGCTTCCTAGGGCAAAGCAGTTGTACAAACCCAGTACTTTGAGCCGATGGCCGATAGGCTCCGTCGCCTTTTGAAACCGAAGCTCGAAGCGCTCTGCGGCTCGACCACAGATTGAAAAACTGCGTCACCCTGGGAAGTTTCCGCTCGGGAGATCATAATTCCATGATTAGAGTTACAAACCGCGTTTTGCATAGACTGCAGGAAGCTGCCAACGATGAGTTCCGACACCAGCCCTCCGATGAAAACCGTTCGCGTCGAACTCTCCGATCGGTCGTATTCGATTCACATTGGTGAGAATCTCGCCGCGCGGCTGCCGAAGTGGATTTCCGAATGCTTTCCGAAGTCGCGGCACGCTGTGGTTTTTGTCGATGCCAATGTGAGGGCAATTGCGGAAAGTTTGACAAGCGTGCTTCAGGCAGGCGGCACGCGATGCACGCTGCTCCCAGTGCCCAGCGGTGAAGCTAGCAAGTCGGCGATGATGGCAACGGACCTGTGGCAGGCGATGCTGGCCGAGCACACGGACCGAGGCAGCTTTGTGGTCGCCATCGGTGGTGGTGTCGTCGGAGATCTAGCGGGCTTTCTCGCAGCGACATTTGCACGCGGATTGCCACTCGTGCAGATCCCAACCACCTTGCTCAGCCAAGTTGACTCGAGCGTGGGTGGCAAGACGGGCATCAATTTGCCGGGAGCGAAAAACATTGTCGGCGCGTTTTGGCAACCCAGCTTGGTCACCATCGATACTTGTTCGCTCAACACACTGCCCAGACGCGAGTTCGTTTCGGGACTGGCTGAAGTTGCCAAATATGGTGTGATCCTGCTGCCAGAACTGTTCGCCTATTTGGAACAAAATGCGAGCGAGATCCTTACGAAAGAACCCGCTGCGATAGCACACATCGTTGCCGAATCGTGTCAGGCAAAAGCAACGGTGGTCAAGGAAGATGAGCGTGAAACGACCGGACGGCGTGCGATTCTGAACTACGGGCACACGTTCGCTCACGCCCTGGAGAGTGTTACCGGATATGGAACGCTCCTGCATGGCGAAGCCGTTTCAATTGGCATGCAGATGGCCGCCGAACTGTCGTTGCGAATGTCGCGTGTGGATCAGGCATTCGTCGACCGCCAAGAGTCGCTGCTCCAAGCACTCGGGCTGCCGACGCGTTACAGCGATGCAGCGCCCGAGGAGCTTTGGCAAGTCATGCAGCATGACAAGAAGGTCGAGCATGGAACTCTGCGATTTATTCTCCCGACCAAGCTTGGGCATGTTGAACTGGTTTCGGGTGTCAGCAAGGCGATGGTTTTGGCGGCCATTGACGCGGCCAAGTAGATCGGACGCAATCGCCAAAGACGCGAGCGAAAAAGCCGCTCGCGTCGATGCATTTCAGTGCGAATTAGCTTTAGAGCTAGCTTACTCGCCGGAGATCGACTTTTTTCGGTCTAAAGTTCGCCGATGACCACGCCATCGTTCCGCCCGGCTAATGCTCGGTAGATTCGAATATCCACTTCGGTCGAGATCAATTGCGTGGATCCATCCATCAACACGAACTGTGCTCCACCCGTGTGTGGCCCCCAGAATCCGCCGGGACTTCCGGTTGGCGAGTTGGGTCCACCGGATCTTACATGAACTGTGGTCATTGTGATTGCCGGCCGAACCGTATCGCCCACTGCCTGTCCTCGTTGCGAAGCAATCCTTTCCGAGAACACCGTCTGACCGCCTGGAATCACTCCCGCCCAACCATTGGGCGAGAACATGCTCGCTCGTTCACCAATTCCGATGGTGTTGGACGTCCCGTCGGTGATATCGCGATGCCGTATTGCTCGGTTGCGATGGAACATGCCATTGAAGTTCGGCTCTTCATAGCGGGCAAGGTAGCTGCCCGTGGGACCGTTGCCCGTGGGATCAGCGCCACCGAGCACGCCCACGTAACTGCTTGCCGCCAAGTCATTGAGGCCGATCGCACGTGGCCACACCGACACGGGATCATTCCAAGTATCGCTCGGGCATCGATATGCGGGTACGACGGTGGACCTCGCGAGCTGATTGATGGGGTCGGAGATCGGCCGCGTGAAATCGATCTGGCGGTGCAACGTGGACAATTCCAATTGCGGCAGCAGCATGGCCATCATGCTCCAGCCTGGTCCGATTTCGGGAACTGGGTCGTTGCCACCACCTGACCATGGCCCCGTAACGGTGGAGATGAAACCCGGTGGAAACGTTCGAAAGGCCGATTCGTAATTGTGCAGGGCCAGACCAATCTGCTTCAAGTTGTTCTTGCATTGAACGCGGCGCGCCGCCTCGCGGGCAGCCTGAACGGCGGGAAGCAGAAGCGAGACGAGAATACCGATGATCGCGATGACGACCAGCAGTTCTACCAGGGTAAAAGCGTGTTTTCGGGAAGCGTGAAATCTCTGCGTGCGCATGGCATAACCTCGACAGTGAAATTGGGGAAACAGAATTTCGCTGGCTGGCTATGTCCCGCAGTGGGAGTGGCTTGCTCGCTGGCAGAATCATAACAGTACTGAGACTCATTCTCAAGTGCACGGGCAATAAAAACGGAATATTCCAACATCACGAGGCGAAACGTGGGGAAATCGCGTGAAAACGAATAAAAAAACTGAAGGCATCGGCGGGCGAATTTGGACACTTCACGCAACGGCGACTCCGCAGAAACGCGCCCCGTTGCGGAAGTCGTCAAGACTTTCGGGCTGCCCTAAAGACTATCGTGCTATCGAACAACTTCGAAACTCGTGACGGTTTCTTT
>JBAUHR010000684.1:0-7079 GCA_049680385.1 Rubripirellula sp.
GCCCTACACCGGTCGCGCCGCCGAAGACGCACTGAATCAAGTCCAAAGTTTGTGGCCAATGATGGGCCGAGACAACTTGATCCGCACGATCGCTCCGTCCTCCGGTGCATCATCAAGCAGCGGTGGGATTCCCGAGCGACGTGTGATTCGCGGCGATCGAAACGAAAGCTCCGACGACGTTGAAACGGTGTTGCCTATCGAGTCGACGCTTGGATCCGAAGCACGCCATGGCCGCGCGTCAGAGCAGACGTTGACGATGGTTCAAACCGAAAGCCAAGAAACGGCGACCGCTGAACAATCACCTTTCAGTAACTCGACGCAAACCTTGTCCGTTGGCGGTAAAGACATTGTGGTCCAGTTCACGCCTGCAGGTATCCTGATCGCGTCGGATGACGTTGACGCGCTTGATGCGTTCGAAGGTTTGATGGAATCACTCGCGGGGCCATCAGCGGCTCAATCAAATTTGCCAACGATCTTCTGGTTGAAGTACGCAAAAGCTGACGAAGCGGCGGAGTTGATTGCGAAGATTCTTGGCGGTGCTGAGAGTTCAGTTTCATCGGCCGTCGATTCGATGATGGGCGGTCTCGGCGGCGGCATGCTGGGCGGGCTGATGGGATTGGCCGGCGGTGGCGGTGGCGACGAAGCCTCGTCCGCGAAATCGGTTCTGACCACAACGGGTTCGGTCAGCATGGTGCCCGACGCCCGCCTGAATGCGTTGATCGTGCAAGCCGGCCCCGTCGACATGCAAATGATCGAACTGATTCTGGAAAAAATCGACATCCAAGAAAGCCCCGAGGATGTCGAGACGGCTGCGAAGCCACTGTTGATTCCTGTTATCTACCAGGATGCTGAACAGGTTGCCACTGTCGTCAAGAGCGTGTTTGGTGACCGGATTGCTGGCCAAGAAAGTGGCGGAAGCGGTGGTCGTGGCGGCGGTGGCGGTCAGCCTTCGCCGCAAGATTTCATTCAGGCGCTTCGTGGTGGCGGCGGTGGTCGCGGTGGCGGAGGAGGCGGTCAGGCAGCAACCAGCACGCCAGCGAAGATCAGCATTGCGGTCGACGCCAAAAGCAATTCGTTGGTCGTGATTGCAACACCCCAGGATTTTAACGAAGTCCGCGCCCTTGTTGAACAACTTGACGCAGGCGGCATGACGACCGAAGAAACAATCAGCACGTACACCATGACCGGTGCCGTGAATCCAGATGTGCTAAAGTTGGCGCTCGAATCAATCCTGGGAACTCAGGCCAGTTCGACTTCGAGCAAAGCGTCCGATGGTGGAAAGCCGAACGCGTCGAGTGGCGGCGATTCCGATGGCGATGCGGCAGCCCAATCGGCGTCCGAAATTCAACGACGTATCGAAATGTTTCGTTCGCTACGCGGTGGTGGTGATACCGGTGGCCGCGGTGGCGGAGGCAGTCCGTTCGGCGGTGGCGGTGGCCGAACTGGTGGTGGTGGCGGTGGCCGACAAGGCGGCGGTGGCGGTGGTCGCCCCGGACGTTAACATCAGTCCTGGTTGGCATCGCTGCGAAGCCGGTGTTTATTGCTGCTGCTCGGTTGGCCGCATTTTGAACGATCCAAGTAACTCCTGATATTTGTTTTTATGAGCGCTGGCGAAATCCTAAAACGACGCGGACTACTGACCGACGATCAACTCTCGCAAAGTCGGGAAGAGGATGCGTCGAACGTGGTCCAATCGGCGATCGCGCTCGGCTACGTTGGTGAACGAGACGCCTTGCACGCGTTGGCGGACGAAGTTGGTTTGGATTATGTCGACTTGCGAGAAGTCGATGTCGACCTGACCGCACTCGAGGGTTTTCCGCAAAAGCTGATCTACCGAAATTCGTTGTTTCCGATCGGCTTCGAAGGCGATTCGATTGTCGTCGCAACCTCGGATCCACTGGATCTGTACCCGCTCGATGAAGCAAGCGCGGTCACGGGAAAGAACATCATTCCCGTTGTCGCCGCGCGCGAAGAAATCGCCCGTCTGATGAACCGGCACCTCGGTGTCGGCAGCGAAACGATCGAAGGCCTGATGGCGGCCAAGGGTGAAGAAAGCGAAGTCGAACTGCTCGAGCAGATCGAGTCCGACGGCAGCGAACTCAGCGAGATGGCGCAGGAAGCGTCGGTCGTTCGGCTGGTCAATGAAATCTTGCTCGAAGCGATTCAGTCACGCACCAGTGACGTCCACATCGAATCGCAAGGCAACGGATTAGTCGTTCGCTTCCGCATCGACGGGATTCTGCATACTCAGCCCACGCCGCCCGAAATCAATCGCTTTCAAGCTGCCATCATCAGCCGCTTGAAAATTATGGCTCGCTTGAACATCGCCGAAAAGCGTTTGCCGCAGGACGGTCGCATCAAGTTGCGAGTTCACGGACGTGACGTTGATATCCGGTTGAGCGTGATCCCGATGATCCACGGTGAAAGCTTGGTCATGCGGGTTCTCGATAAGTCGTCGATGGTGTTCGACCTGCAAGGCTTGGGCATGTCGCCCGAGATTTTTGAACGGTTCAGCAAGATCATCGAGTTGCCACACGGGATCATCTTGGTCACCGGGCCGACTGGTTCGGGAAAGACGACGACGTTGTACAGCAGTCTGCTGCAGATTCGATCGCCGGCGACGAAGATCATCACCACCGAGGATCCGGTCGAGTATCAGTTGGACGGGATCAACCAAATTCAAGTTCACCCCAAGATCGGGCTGACGTTCTCGGCATCGTTGCGAAGTATTTTGCGGCATGACCCGGACGTTGTCTTGGTCGGGGAAATTCGCGACTTGGAAACCGCTGAAAACGCGATCCAAGCTTCGTTAACGGGGCACTTGGTGTTCAGCACGCTGCACACCAACGACGCTGCCGGCGCGTTTACCCGGATGGGTGACATGGGTGTTGAACCATTCTTGGTGGCGGGCACTGTCGAAGCCGTCATGGCTCAGCGACTGCTGCGCCGATTATGCACTCACTGTAAAGAGCCGTTCACGCCGACCAGCGAAGATGCGCCGCCGGATTTCAGTTGGGATCGGCTCGGCGACGGGCAAATCTATCGACCGGTTGGTTGCCGCGAATGTCGTGGCTTTGGATACAGTGGCCGAATGGGTATTTACGAATTGCTGGTCACCAACGACGACATCCGTCAACTTGCTCAAGAACGTGCCAGCAGTTGGGACATACGGCGTGCTGCGGTGAAGAACGGAATGCGAACGTTGCGGATGGATGCATGGGACAAAGTCGTCGCCGGCGATACCAGCGTCGACGAAGTCCTGCGAGTGACCAAGGGCGAACAACTGTAAAAATAGGAAACAGGTGACAGGTGACAGGTTTTAGGCGAGTGTCTCCGATGCAAGTCGCCACCAAAGTTTGCCTAACACCTGTTCCCAAGAACCTGTCGCCTGTTCCCTGAAACCTGTAACCTACTTCTTCCATGCCCACCTTCGCCTACATCGCTCGTGACATGACGGGCAAACAAGTCAACGGGACGCTTGAAGCGCCTGGCCAGCGTGAAGCGTCGGCGATGCTTGCCGAGCGTTCGTTGTTTCCCGTCGAAGTCAAAGATGCGACGGCGTCATCATCGTTGCCCGGTTTCGCTGGTCGCAAAAAGAAGGTCAGTGGTCAAACGATGGCGATCTTCTACGGCCAATTGGCGTCGCTGCTGCGCGCCGGAGTGCCGATGATTCGTTCATTGACGGTGCTTTCGAATCAGTCGTCCAATGTGACGCTAAAAGAAGTCGTCGCGGAGATCAAAGGCAAAGTCGAAGACGGTCAACCGCTTGGCGAAGCCATGGCCAGGTTCCCCAAAGTGTTCAGCGACATGGGCTGCAACATGGTGCGTGCAGGGTCCGAAGGCGGTTTTTTAGAAGACGCATTAGAACGAGTTGGTGCGTTCACCGAATTGCAGGAAGACTTGAAGGGCCGGACGGTCAGCGCGATGGCCTACCCGATCTTTCTGTTCAGTGTCGGCAGCGTGGTCTTGTCAGCGTTGTTGGTGTTCTTTGTGCCGAAGTTCGACATGCTGTTTGAACGACTTCGCAAGAAAGGCGAGATGCCGGTGATGACGGAATGGTTGCTGAACTTCAGTAACTTTTTGCAAAGCTATGGATGGATTCTGTTGGTCGCCGCTGCGATCGGGCTGGTCTTGATCAACATGAAACTGAAGACCGACGCCGGCAAGGACTTGGCGGATCGAGTGAAGTTGAAGATCCCTGTTCTCGGCGATATTCTGATGAACTTGGCCGTGGCCCGGTTCTGTCGCGTGCTTGGAACGCTCTTGAGCAATGGCGTGCCACTATTGAAGTCGCTTGAAATCGCGGGATCGGCAGCCGGCAATCGTTTGCTGACTCGTTCGATCAACGACGCGACCGAAAACATCAAGTCGGGCGAGAGCTTGGCGTTGCCGCTGCGAAACAGCGGTTACTTTCCTCAATCGGTTGCTGAAATGATCAGCGTCGGTGAAGAAAGCAACTCGCTGGACACCGTTCTTCCCGACATCGCTGATTCGCTTGAAAAAACAACTTTCCGACGTCTCGATTTGTTCGTCCGTTTGCTCGAACCGATGATGTTGTTGGTGATGGCGGTTCTGGTGCTGGGCGTGGTGCTCGCCCTGCTGGTACCGGTGCTGAAGAGCAGCACGTCGCTGTAAGAGAGCTTGTTCGTTGGGCTGAGTTGCAGTGGTTTTCAACAAACCGTCAACGGTTTGTCGATTGAATCGTTTAACCGTTAGCCGCAGGCGTACGTTTTCCTGTGGCGTACGCCTGCGGCTAACGGTTCAACAAACAGATCGCGATGGGGAGTACTCGGGCCCTTAAGGGCAACGGCTTACTCGGCGGCGCCGGCGAGTGCTTCTTCGAACTGTTTTAGCTGTCGTTCGAGTGGTGGCGAATGCGGCATCAGCTTCAACGCTCGCTTCTGCATAATCACGGCGTTTTCGAAGTCGCCGACCGCGAAGTAGCAACGGCCGCATGTGTCGTATTTGGCACCGTCGGCGTCCAGTTCAAGTGATGTCAGACTGTACTGCAGCGCTTTTTGAAGATCGCCTTCGGTGTTGCTGACCAGCCAGGCGTACTGGTTTAGCATTTCGGCAACCAAGGCAGGTCCGACGCGACCGTTGGCCAGTGATTTCACTTGAGCCGATTGAACTTCGGCGTCAGCACGCCGAATCGCAGAGGCAAGCTTTGATTTTACTAGCTGTTTCCAACCTTCGTCGCCATCGGTCCGATACATCGTGATCAAAATATCGACAGGGTTTTCGGACAACGAATGAGCTTGGATCAGCAGCGGGCGTGCGGCATCGAGGTCACCCGTTTTGATCTTTGCCATCGCACTGTGGTACAGCATCTCACTGCGATAGTGGTTGTAGCGGATAAACATCAAGTTCAACCGCTGTTTCATCTGGTCGTCTTTTTCAACTCGTTGGACCAAGGGTTCTAGGATCTCAACGACCGCTTCGTGCCGCTCCAGTTCGGCAAGCATTGTCGCCAACTGGCCACGCACAACGGCTGACGGATGCGAGTCGACTTCTAGGTTCTCGATGATCTTTCGGTACTCGCGTTCTGCCCAATGGAATAGTCCGCGGTTTTGCAGGCTGATGCCAATTTCTAGGTGAGCCTGTGCGGTTTCTTCGATGTCGCGAGGAGAAACTTTTTCACGTTCGGCATCGTTGGCTGGGAATGGTCGAATTGCCAAAGCCATGTCGGCCAGACGTTCGGCGTCCGAATCGTTGTCGGCAACTTTTTCAGCTTCTGCCGCACCGTACAGCAACACCGGTTGTTGATCGAATATCGATTGGAATTGCGTTCGAAGGTCCAGCACAAAAGAGTGCAATTGATGGTCGATCGCCCACGAACACGCGTCGACCAAATGACGGGTTGTCGGTTCGATCAAGTCGATGTTTTCTCTCGCCAACGACAAGGCTTCATCAACATTGCCTGCATCGATGGCGCGTGTTGCGCAGATCTGAACTAATTCAAGAACGGACGAACGCGTGGCCGCCTGAGTGGTTGATGCATCGGTTTCGTTTCGCTGGACCGAGATTAAGTCACGCCACTTTTCGGCCGAATATTCGCCTTGCGATAGATCTTGTGAATAGACACGCAGCCATTCTGCTGCCTGTCGGTCGCTATCGCTTAAGCCTTCGTTGATCAGTTTTCCGTTGCGGCGGCGAATCCCCGCGTCATCGTTCATGTTTTGCTGCATGACCGCCAGAGCGGCTAGGCGGCTTAGCCGCATGGACGTTTCGAATCGAGCCAAGCGAACAAGCGCGGGCATGCCTTTGCGGTCCGGAAACTCAGCGAGCAACTCAATGCGGCTGTTTCGCTCCGTCTCGTTTTGGGCACCGTATTCGTGCAGTGCTTCACGAACCTCGGTGGGGTCCGTTTCCTTGGACCAACTGACGACCAGGCTGCTGACCAAATAGCGGGCCGCCATTTCGATTTCGATATCAGGATCGAACTGGGCCAAGTGTAATTCGTCGAACGCTTCCAACCCCATTCGTTGTAAGGCGTCCATTGCTTTGACTCGCGTCACATAGCTTTCGGCACCTAGCTTTTGGATCAACCGCCCAACTTCGGTTTCGCGGCGTCCGTTGGAGCTATCGGAAAAGTCTTCAGCCGAAGCGGGGATCGTAGTCGCCGACGCGGCTGCGATTGAAAGCGAAGCGATCGTCGTTCGGAAAGCGTTTCGCACGTTCAGACTCGGGAAAAGGCGTTTCTCGGCAACCCAGGGCCAAGGTTCCCTTCCAATCTAACCGATCTGGCCAGCCGAGTCGAAGTCCAATCGCGCCTCGTGGCGGGGCGGCGGGCGCTTGGTCGGTCGGCGGCCGGTGGGCAGATTACCGAAACTAGGCTGTTGCACCGGCATAGCTGGTCGCCATTTTTTGGACTGCTTCGGCAACGGCTTCGCGAAACTCGGGAGGCGACAGCACCTCGGCGTCGGCGCCAAGCGACAGGACTTTGGGCAGGACTTCGCGAGGGTGCGATGCCGGGACCGTCATCACGGTGGTGCCGTCGTCCTGAGGCGTCAGTTTCTGTTCCGGATGCCACGGATCCTCACGAACGTACGCAGCCGCTCGCGAGCCCAACCGAATGC
>JBAUHR010000685.1:0-11255 GCA_049680385.1 Rubripirellula sp.
GTCGAGTTCGAACCGCTTGATCCCAGTTTCGTCGGCAGCCATGCGTGCCGCGAGTGTCATCCCAAACAATTTCAAACGTTTGGCGAGACCACTCACGCGATTTCACTGCGATCGGTCGGTGGGGCAAGGAACGTGGGGCCGAAGTCAGGAGGTTTTTTTCATGAACCATCGAATCGACGTTTTGAAGTTAGCGTGGACAATCGCCAGATCGTTCATCGCGAAGTGATCAACGTTGCCGGCGATGACGCGATGGCGGTCACCGAGTTCCCGATGGCGTACGAGGTTGGTTCAGGCACGCATGCGCACACCTACTTGTTTTCGCTCGACGGTTTTCTGCAAGAATCGCCTCTGACCTGGTACCGCGAAACTGACGACTGGGGCATGTCGCCTGGATACGATCAGGCAAGCCACCATTCGTTTACTCGCAAGATCACAACAGACTGCATGTTTTGTCACGCCGGCCGTATCCAGAGACAAGTCGGTAACCAAGCCAAGTTTCGTGTCGCCGAAGAAGCGATTAGTTGCGAGCGTTGCCACGGTCCCGGCGATGCGCACGCAGAGCTTCATGGCGGTAGCACAGCGGTTTCTGGTGATGTCGCCGATCCGATCATCAATCCGGGTAAATTGTCACGGGAACTTGGCGAAGCGATTTGTCAGCAGTGTCACTTGCAAGCTGTCGAAACAGTTTCGGCAGCGGGCGTTGATCACTGGTCGTTTCGCCCGGGCGAAAGGTTGGAAACGAATCGTACGGATTACCGATTCGAAAATCAGACGACGACCGCGATCGTTGGTCATGTCGAACAAATGCACCTGAGCGAATGTTATCTGCAAACCGAAACGCTGACTTGCATTTCTTGTCACGATCCGCACCACCAAGTCACTGCTAGTCAACGTATCGACTATTACCGAAACGCATGCTTGGAATGTCACGCCAACAGAGATTGTGGCGTCGAGCTGGCCGAACGAATGGAAAGCCATTCAAACGCCTGTGCCGATTGTCACATGCCCAAGAATCCAACCAACGTGACTCACGCGGCATTGCACAATCACCGAATCGGAATTTACCCGGATTCACCAGCGGGCATTGACGGCCCCGCTCGATTGGTTCCGGTGATCGAGCCCAAGTTGATCGACCGTCTTGAACGGTTGCGGCGTCAATGCGTCGCCGTTCATAAATACATTTATGGCAGTGAGCAAGATTTAGACGCTAGCGATCGTGAAGCGATTCGGTCCCAGCACGAAGAATCGACCGAGGCGCTGTTGAAAGGCTTAGCGGGCCAACCGACCGATCCAGCCACGCGATTGGCGTTGGCGTTTGATGCGCAATTCGCCGGGCAATCATCGCTCGCCGTTGCGTTGGCGGGGCCTGCGATCGAAGCTTCGTTACCAGGAAGTTCGATCGCAATCGACGGACACGACTTGATTGCTCAGGCTGCGATGCAGAATCGCAATCCGCGTTTGGCCGCGATTCACTTTCGCAAACTGATCGAATTTCGAAATTCTGAGACCGATCACTTTGGTCTCGCAATCTGCTTGCTTGCCGAACGCAATACTGCCGAAGCGATTAGCCATCTGGAAAAGGCCGTTTCGATTCGTACTGACTTTGTCAAAGCTCATCAACAGTTGGCTGAATTGCTAAGTCGCGCCGATCCCGCGCGGGCTGCCAGACACCGAGCCATCATCGAATCGCTCAACGCAAGTTCGATGAAACGCGATTAGCTCGCTAGCTCATTTCGTTAGTAGCCGACACGAGCAAGCGATCGCGATTACAGCACAGTGCTGTCAAAAATGTTGACGTTTGCCCAAGTTTCTTTGTTCGCTTCAATGAACTGAACATGCCGCTCGGCAGTTTGGTACGCATCATGCGATGGACGATCCGCGAAGACCATGTGCAGCGAAACGTCGTAGTCTGCGTTGACAGGGCGTGTGAGTTCTTTGTCGCGCACACCGACGTAGAAATCGATCAGACCGGGATGATCGGTCAGGTAATGGTTGGCTTGACCAAGCAGATGCTCGACCGCGGAATCGCTGCGGTCTTTCAGGGTAAAGAAAACGAGGTGGGCAAGCTTGGCCATCTGGATTTGACTCTTGGGTGTGGGGAAATCGAGAACGAAGAACTGGATAGCTTGCACCAGAATTCCAATCGAATCAACATCCCCCGCTGTAATCAAACGACGCAATTTGAATGATGTCGCGTGATTGCTAGGTCGGTCGAGCGTATCGCAGCAGAAACGCCGCTGCCGTGTTTGTGACGAATTCGATGTCATGCGAATTGTTGACCAGCAAGTGATCAGCCCCCGAAAGCGTGACCAAACTGGCAACGCCTGAGTCCGATTCCGGCGACGAGTGGATCAGCCCCATGATACGAACGGCGTGATCGTAGCCGACGGTGCGATCCACAGGCGAATGCAGCAACAGCGACGGGCACTTGATCTTGGGAATGATCGCGGGCAAGTCATGCGACCTGAAATCTTCTAGCATTTCGCGGCGGATCGTCCAGGTTCGGCCGCCAATGTTGACGTCGCCGAAGCCGTCGGTTTCGATCGCAGGGTTCATCAGCGAAAGCAAGGCTGCCAAGTGACTGGTGTCGCTGGGCGCGGCCAACGCAACAACGGCTTTCGGTGAATCGCTTGCCGATGCATTGCCTGCCATCGCAAGCGACGCAGCGCCGCCAAACGAATGTCCGATCAGGGCATCGACTTGCCCCAGTTCGTCGCGGGCGAAAGCGATCGCTGCGGACAAGTCGGCCAAGTTGGTGGTGAAGTTTGTGTGCGAAAAATCGCCATCGCTGCCGCCCAATCCTGTCATGTCGAACCGCAGGCAGGCGATTCCGTGGGCGGCTAAGCCACGGCTGATTCGGACAATCGCCTTTAGGTCTTTATTGCAGGTAAAGCAATGGCTGAAGACCGCGACGAGCGACGGATCCTGGTCGGTTGGACGGTCGACAATCCCCGCCAACGCATGTCCGCTGCCGCCGTCAAATTTGACGCGGTAAGAGGTCGTTTCCACAGTATCGATTAGCCTTCGATATCAGTGATCGAAGCGATACGGCCGGCCTTGAATGCTTCTGCCATCGCCATCGGAACTTCGGCTTCGGCGAGCACCAGGGCCGATCGGTTGTCCGTGACACGGGCTTTCATTTGTTGTTCTTCGGCGATCGCTTCGGCGCGGCGACTTTCCGCTTCAGCACGTGCGACACGCGTATCGGCTTCGGCTTGATCGCTTTGCAGTCGCGCGCCAATGTTTTCACCGACGTCGATGTCCGCGATATCAATTGAAACGATTTCGAATGCCGTTTGCGCATCAAGGCCGCGTGAAAGGACCACTTTCGTGATCATGTCTGGGTTTTCCAGCACGTCAAAGTGGGATGACGCCGATCCAATCGAGCTAATGATGGCCTCGCCGACGCGGGCCACAATCGTGTCCTCGGTTGCGCCGCCGATCAGTTGGCTGATGTTGGTTCGCACGGTGACGCGAGTTCGCACGCGAAGCTCGATGCCGTTCTTGGTGATCGCACTGAGCGTCGTTTTGCCACTGCGTGAAGAGTCGGGACAGTCAATGACTTTTGGATAGACGCTCGTTTGAACCGCATCCAAGACGTCTCGCCCGGCCAAATCGATTGCGGCCGCTTGGTCGAACTCCAACGGAATTTCGGCTCGGTGGGCAGCGATGATGGCGTGAATGACGTTCATCACGTTACCGCCCGCCAAATAGTGCGCTTCCAGACGACGCGTGCTAACACCATCACGTCGGCTGGTGTTCAGGCCCGCTTGCGCTGACATGACTTTCGCTTGAACCACGATGTTCGGATTGACTTTGGTAAAGTGCATCCGGATCAAGCTGACCAGACTGACGTCGGCAACCGACATGTACGCCTGGAACCACAGCTTGAAATATCGAAAGAAAAAGAAGACTAAAATCAAACCAAGGAAGGCGGCGAAAACCCCTAACGCCAACAGAATGTAGCCCGTTGGCGTTTGCTGGGCCAATGGAGTCGCTGCAATTGAAATTGCGTTCATCGTCATCGGTGGGAAATCTCCGCGGAAAGCCAGATCATTGGGGGTACCCGTATCGCCGGTGTACTGGTGCCGCCCGATGATAGCGTATTGGTGCCGGAATTTGGATCAGACGTATTTCTTCAACGCTTCGAGCACCATTTCGGGGCTGTCTTTTTCTTGCAGATGCTGGATCTGTTCGGGCTTCAAGCCCACTTTCTCGAGATGGCTTGCTAATCGTTTCCAAACGGTCGCCCGCTTTTTTCCTTCGCTAAGATACAGTTCCGTGACAGCTTCCTGAGCTTTTTGCAGCCCGATCGAGTCACGGTTCTGGTAGTAGTTCTTGATGATCTTTTCTTGGTGGCGGGATCGCGGCTGGTCCATCAGTGGCTCTCGTTCGGGAAGTTTGCAGTCGGTGTCGAGAAAAACAGGAAAACGGTGGTGGCGGCAGGCCCCTTCAAGGTTGGGCGGTGCCGGCCGTATTCTATAGCGTGTTTAAAGGTGTAGGCCAGGACTTGTTGCGGCGATATCCTGTTGCCTAACCAATTTCGCGACTTCCAGTCAGACTGATTCTTTTCTCTAGCCAGTGTTCAACGAATGACCGTTTGCCGAGGCGTCCGCGGGGCGACCACCGTTGAAATCGATGATCGTGATCAAATTCTGACGGCGACGCGCCAAATGTTGGGGCTGATCATTCGCCGTAACGGCATCGAGACAAAAGACTTGGCCAGCGCTCAGTTTACGGTGACCAGCGACCTGAGCGCGGAGTTTCCTGCTTTGGCCGCTCGACAGTTGGGTTGGATCGAAGTGCCATTGCTGTGCGGATACGAAATTTCGGTTCCGGGATCGCTGCCGCTTTGCATTCGAATTCTGCTGCACTGGAATACCGATAAGCCGCAGTCTGAAATTCAGCACGTGTACCTGCACGAGGCTGTGCGGTTGAGGCCCGATTTGGATTCGTTGCCAGCGGTCGATTTTGACGAGCTCGAGCAGTGGATCAACGAACGTATGGAGGAGTGAGGGGTGTCTTTGCCATCGAGTTCATCATCGCGGCGTGGATCCCGACGAGCGAAGGTTCGTTGGATCAGCACTCCCGAATTGAGCGTCGCACGGGCGGCCTATGTCGTTGCGACCGGCGCGCCGTGCAGCGACGCGAAAACGGAATCTTTGTTGATCGGCCCGATCGCCGACATCAACGATCGTTTGTTGTCAGCATCGATCGACGTGTCGGCGTTCTGGAACCATTACTTTGCGGGCCGATTTGCCGAATCTGATTTAGCGGACGCGACGGCTTCGGCGTTGATGGCGGCTGGCTGTAACGAAATGCAGCTCGACCAAACCGCCAAGGTCGTCAAGAACCGATTGGGCGATGTGCGGACGGCCTTCCAAAGTCGATATCCGAAACTGACCGAGCAATTGGATCTGCGCGGACGTCCGCTACGCGAACGCTGGGACACTTACGGCGAGGGTCTGCTGCGTGAAGTCGAGCGGTTGATTTGGAAGAATAGCCCGCCGAGCGATTGGTGGCCGACGCGAACGTCGGCGTGGTTGGTCCAGCCACTTGTCGGTGGTGACGGTGGATACGGCAGCGGCGGCTCGGACGATGGGGAACGATTTTGGATCGAAGCCATGCTGACCGACGCTGATCCGAAAGTGCCCGAAGTTGTTCGAGTGGCTTGGTTGGTGACGCAGGTTGCGATTGCCAACCATTCGCGACAGCGTTCGGGGGAAACTGGGCTGTTGACGCCCTGGCAATATGCATCGGTCCCGCTGGTGTTGTCGGCCGCGGCGGAAGTCGAGTTGGTTCGTGGTGACGAGCTGCCGATCGCTCGCGCGATGGAATTATGGAATTTTGGCGATCCGACCGCAGCGGCCCGTTTGACCCAGTGGTGGAAAGAACTGGTGGCGACACCAATGCCCTTGCCGGTGGCGCTGAAGAAACTAGTGGTTGCTTAGTGCTTGCCCAAGCGACGTTTATTCTTCGATTACTCTTCTACTCTTCGAGGGCGACACGCAAGCGGGCGTTCCGCCATTGTTTGCAGGCTCGGTGAATTGGCTCTGGCGGGACTCGTTGGTGCGCACATCGAACCGATGGGCGGTTCGCCGCGGCAGACTTCGTCAAATACGTCCCCTCCATCTAACCGCCCTCTTCCGGCTAGAATCTCCGGCGGTCCTTGAACCACTTTTTCAATTACTCCCTAGCCCCCGATTGATCCGTGCTACGCTCTCACACCTGCGGCGAACTCCGCAAAGAACACATCGGAACTGAAGTTACCCTTTGCGGTTGGGTTGAAAGCAAGCGAGATCACGGAGGGGCCGTCTTTATCGACCTTCGTGATCGCTATGGTTTGACACAGGTTGTGGTCGGACCACCCGAAGCCGGTGCTGACTTGATCGCCGAAGCTGGACGAGTGTCGACGGAATCGGTCGTGCTGATCCGCGGCAAGGTCGCCAATCGATTAGAAGGCAAAACAAATGCGAAGCTAGCGACCGGTGACATCGAAGTCCGTGGCGAGCATTTCGAAGTCTTGAACCCGTGCGTTACGCCGCCGTTCACGCCCAGCCAATCCGATTTGCCGGGCGAAGATTTGCGTCTGAAGTATCGTTTTCTTGATCTTCGCCGCCCCTCGATGTTGCGAACGATGGTGCTGAGAAGCAAGATCGTCAAGACGATGCGAGATTATTTCGCCGAGCATGACTTCATCGATGTCGAAACACCGATCCTGGGCCGCAGCACACCCGAAGGTGCTCGCGACTACTTGGTGCCGAGCCGAGTTCACGCGGGCAAGTTCTATGCATTGCCTCAGTCGCCGCAGCTTTACAAACAGATTTTGATGGTGGCCGGTTTCGACCGTTACATCCAAGTCGCCAAGTGTTTTCGTGACGAAGACTTGCGAGCCGACCGTCAACCGGAATTCACCCAACTTGACCTCGAAATGTCCTTCGTCGATGACGAAGACATCATCGCCCTGATCGACGGCTTGGTCGCACGTACGGCCGAAGAAGTTTTGGGCAAGAAAGTAACGTTGCCTTTACCGCGGATGACCTGGGACGAAGCGATGCGTCGGTTCGGACACGACGCACCCGACCTGCGTTTCGGCATGGAGATCGTCGATTGCACGTCGGTCGCTGCAAAAACTGAGTTTCGTGTCTTCCGTGGCACCGCAGACGCCGGCAACTTTGTCCGCGGTATCAACGTCAAAGACTCGGCTACCAAATTTTCTCGCCGCCAAATCGATGATCTGACCGAATACGTCAAGAACGATTTTGGTGCCAAGGGATTGGCGTGGTTCCGCGTGGAAGACGACGGAACGCTGTGGAGCCCGATCAGCAAGAATCTAGAAGCCGAACACTTGGACGAGTTCAAGGCATTGATGGCCGGCGAGCCTGGTGATTTGTTGATGTTCTTGGCCGACACGTGGGACGTCACCTGCAAGGGCTTAGCCGGACTGCGCAAGCGATTGGCAAACGAGTTGGATCTGATCGATCCCGAGGTGCTCAATTGCAGTTGGGTGACGGAGTTTCCAATGTTCGAAAAGGACGAGGAAACCGGTCGCTGGAACGCCATGCACCACCCGTTCACGGCTCCGCTAAAAAGCGACTTGCCGTTGCTCGATGAGTCGCCCGAAAAGTGCCGCGCTCAAGCATACGATTTGGTCATCAATGGCAGCGAAGCGGGCGGTGGTACGATTCGTATCCACGATGCAGCGACTCAGTCGAAGGTCTTCGATTTGCTTGGCATCGACGAAGCGACTGCTGAAGATCGATTCGGTTTCTTGTTAAACGCACTTCGCTTTGGTGCACCGCCGCACGGTGGAATCGCGTTGGGTGTGGACCGCTGGGTCATGTTGTTGGCAGGGCTCGACAACATTCGCGAAGTCATCGCGTTCCCGAAAACGCAGAAAGCTGCCGACATGATGACCGAGGCTCCTGGCGACGTTGATACCGATCAGCTTTCCGAGCTTCACCTGCGAACGGCCAAGGTCGTCAAATAGTTTGTAAGTCGTCAGACGAATTCCTTTGTTTCCTTAAGCGGTTAACGCAACATGGCAGCCACCTACAAAGATGCAGGCGTCGACTTGGACGTCTACGCTGAATCGATGAGCCGATTGCCGCGGCTAATGCATCGAACTTTTAGCCCGCGTGTGATCCCCAGCGATGGTGGGTTTGCGGGGCTGTTTCAGCTCGATTTTGCGGGGAAGTTGTTTGCGCGTAATTATCGCGATCCGGTCCTGGTTAGCGGTACCGATGGGGTCGGAACCAAGTTGAAAATTGCGCAAGTCACGGGGCGTCATGAAACGGTCGGCATCGATCTGGTCGCCATGTGTGTCAACGATTTGCTGTGTACCGGTGCCGAACCGCTGTTCTTCTTGGACTACGTCGCGATGGGCAAAGATGATCCAGCGCGGTTGGAGAAGATTGTCCAAGGGATCAGTGATGGCTGCGTTGACGGCGACATGGCGCTGTTGGGCGGCGAGACGGCGATCATGCCCGATATGTACGCGGTCGAAGATTACGACTTGGCCGGTTTCGCGGTTGGCGTGGTGGAACGCAAACGACTGATTGATGGCAAGCAAATCAATGAAGGCGACGTCGTCCTAGGGATCCAGTCCAGCGGGCTGCATAGCAACGGGTTCTCGCTGGTTCGGAAAGTCATCGCTGACGCCGGACTTGGGTGGGAAGATTCACCGAAGGCGCTCGGCGGAAAAACGTTGGCCGAAGTCTGTTTGACGCCGACGAAAATCTACACCAAAGCAATCCGCGCGGTTCAGTCGCACTATCGTGTCAAACAAGTGTTGCACGGTTTGGCGCACATCACTGGCGGTGGCTTCGAAGAAAACCTTGATCGCATTTTGCCAAAGAACGTTGACGCCATTATCGATGCCGATTCTTGGACGCCTCAGCCAATCTTCAAATGGTTGCAAGAAACTGGCGAAGTCGAAACGTCGGAAATGCGCCGGGTCTTTAACATGGGCATTGGGATGGCAGCCGTCGTCAGCGAATTTTATGCGGCCAATATTGTGTCGCAAATTCAAGCCGAAGGAATTGACTGCCAACCGATCGGCAAGATCGTCAGTGGTACCGGCAAGGTTCAGTACGCCAAGTAGCGATCCGTTGTAAGCTTAGCCGCAGGTGCCGGCTTGTTTCGTATTCGACTTGGTCGGCGCCTGCGGCTAGGCGTCAAACGACCAAGCAATCGCGAATCACTATGGCTCAATACACGTATCAAGACGCGTCGAAAATGATCGATCACGCGTTGTTAAGTCCGACGCTTGATCGCGACACTCTGGAAGCGGGGTGCCGAATGGCCGCCGCTTATGACGTCGCCAGTATCTGCATCATGCCGTACTACTTGGCTCGCTGTGCCGACATCTTGGCGCCTACAACGGTCTTGCCAAGTACCGTGATCGGTTTCCCCTTGGGCGGGCAAACCACGTCGACCAAAGTTGCCGAAGCCAAGACGGCGGTTGCCGATGGCTGCATGGAATTGGACATGGTCGTCAATATATCGGCGGCACTGAGCGGTGATTGGACGCGCGTGGCGGATGAGATCAAGGCGATCATTGCCGTGGCTCATGCGGCTGATCGAAAGGTCAAAGTGATCTTCGAAAACTGTTATTTGAATGAGGCCCAGAAGATCCGATTGTGTGAGATTTCCTGCGATGCGGGCGCCGATTGGATCAAAACCTCCACAGGTTTTGGAACAGGTGGAGCGACGATCGAGGATCTGAAGTTGATGATCTCGCACGCGAAGTCACCGACCCAAGTGAAGGCCGCCGGCGGTGTTCGCGACTTGGCCACACTGCTGGAAGTCCGTTCACTAGGGGTGACGCGTGTTGGTGCCAGTGCTACCGCCGCGATCTTGGATCCGGCCCGAATCGAGTTGGGTTTACCGCCGATTGATCTAGGTGATGGTTCGGATCAAAGCGGGTACTAGCGGTTGGCTCGACACTGAAAGTGTCGTTTCGGTGATGCCAAGACGCGAAATGAGGCGGAAATTTTGCTGTGAATGTCAGCATCGTGGTGGATGGAATTCCTTGACTGTGTCTGGACCCTAGCTAGTCTGGAACGGTCCAGTTGAGAGACGGAGCCCGGGTGGACGATCGGCCGTCAAGTAAACCAGCCCACCAAAGTGCTCACCTTTCACGAGATTTTCGCGATGAATATTAGGTCCTTTTCTGTTTTCGCAGGCCTGCTCGGTTGTTGCGTACTGGTGGGGTCGGCAAGTGCCGACGACAACTCGCCCTCGTTAGCAAGCGCGGTACAAGCGAATCAGGATGCGACGCCTGAAACGATCGTTCGTCTGCCAGCGGACAACATTGCGTACTTTTCTGAGTCACGAGAGATCAGCATTCAGCTTGATCTGTTGTCGGCGTTCAAGAACGAATCGGCTGAACTTGATTCGGTGGACGTTCGTTTGATCCGGCCTGACGGCAAGGCGTCTGCATTGAATCCAGACGCAAGTGGTGTTGTCACAATCAACGATGTTGAAACTGGTATGCACGTGCTCGTCGCATTAGGCGAACGCAGTCACGGCACCATGCTGTTCTTTTTTGATAAGCAGCCCGCCGGCAGCGACGTCGATGCACTGGCTTTGAAGTCAAAGCCGCTTCCCGTCAAAATGACAATGCTGAAAATCAAGAGCGACGAACTTGCCCCCGCAATTGACCGCGTTCGATCACTTCAAGGAAAGGGGTTCGATGTCGGTGAACAAGTGCAAGGCGGTGATCGTTTCAACTACCGAGTGACGTTGGGTGAAAAGAACACGTTGCGAGGCCGCGTGGTTCCCGTCAATGCTGACAATGGCAGTCCGCTAGGCGGCGTTAGCGTGTCGATTTTCTTTAACGGTTCCGAAGTCGGGAATACCGTAACGGACAAGAATGGTGATTTCCAAATCTCTCGAGTTCGATCGGGTGTTCATGGTTTGGTCGCCTCTGGTCCCATGGGATACACCGCGTTTGCGTTCGAAGCGAGTGACGCGACGGACATCGCGATGACGTCGTCCAATGGCGAGACCTTTGTTGCGGCGGAAGCAAATGAAGCCGATCTTTTACCTGTCGTTCTTGTCCCGCCGCCGATGATGCGACCGGTGGTAACGTCGATCGTCGGGTCGTATAGGAATCTGGAAAAGCGAGCGCCCGAACCGACCGTTGATGCTGCTGGCGACATGGTTGGCGGTCCCATCGGACCACTCGGAGGCGGGTTCACACCTCCGGTTGGTAGCGCACCGATGAATGGCGGCGGTTTTTCGGGCGGCGG
>JBAUHR010000686.1:0-4723 GCA_049680385.1 Rubripirellula sp.
GATTCGCCAGGTCCGGTTAGACAGCTTGAACCGGTGGTGCAGCCAAGCACCGAACCGTGGCTTGGCGAACGGAACGCCGAAGCACGCCGTTCGGCACAAAGTGAGGCGGTCGATGGCCTATCTACAAGCCTTTAGCAGTTGCTTCAGCAAAGGTACAATGCAGCCGTCACGCCGGCTATGAACATGCTTGTTAAAAACCGGTCGAGCGGAGATGGGCCTGCGATTTATTGTCGACGCAGATTGTCAACTGGCATCATGCGGGCGCGAACCGAAGGATGCGGATTTTGGCTTCCTAGGAAAGCCCAATTCGATGTCCTATGTATGGCTCATGGAAGTTCTGTTCTAAGGAGACGATCAGTGACACAGCCCACCGATAGCGGAGTGCCGACGAAGTCGAAAACCATTTTAGTGGTTGATGACGATCCGCTCGTGCGTCATGCGACATCGCAGCTAGTATCCGTGATCGGTTACTCCATCCAGATCGCAAACAATGGTGAAGAAGCGATTGAGATCGTCAGGAACAAGTCTGATGAAATCGACGCAGTGCTGATGGACGTCTCGATGCCCGTGATGAATGGGATCGAATGTTTTGAAAAGCTGATGAAGGCGGTGCCGGACTTGCCCGTTATCCTGATTTCGGGCCATCCTTTTGCCGCATCAGAATTACAACGTCTGACGGAACTTGGTTTGCGCGGATATTTGCGAAAACCGTATCGAATCGCTGACCTTGCTCCGGTGTTCGCGGGCGTCTTTGACGAATGAACCCGGCGGGCGATCACCAGAGATTCTGGTTTGAAACTTGTTGCGTCAGAGTACTTTTCGCATCAGAGTCCTGGTCGCCAGCGGTTTGCCGCTGGCGTGGTTCCGTTTCCGATCTATTGACCCAACATTGATCGGATCGATGTTTTGGCTTCGTCCAACGCGACTGGCAATTTACTTGGGTCGCTGCCACCGGCCTGGGCCATGTCCGGACGTCCGCCCCCACCGCCGCCAACAATCGTCGCCGCTGCGCCGACCCAGTCACCTGCCTTCAATTTACGATCCACCAGATCACGGCTCAGTCCGCCAACCAGCAATACTTTGCTGCCGGTAACCGAGGCCAATAGCACCGCGGTCGGCTTGTCAGACGTCTTGCGTATCTGGTCAATCAATCCTCGCATGATGTTGGGATTGGCGCCCGGTACTTCGGCCACGATCACAAGAGTGTCGCCGACGGTTTCGCCGCCCGTGATTAGATCGTCTGCTGAAATATCGCCGCTGGCGCTGACTTGTTTCAGTTCGCCAACCAATCGAGTCCGTTCGGCCAACATCGCCGATAACCGTTCGGGCACGTCAGCGATCGAGACGTTCAGCCAACGAGTGATCGTTCGGACAGCCGTTCGGATCGAGTTGTAGTCGGATGTGTCCGTCTTTTCACCCTTGCCGTCGTACTTAAACGTGGACGCATAGTCGGCGGCCTTGCCGGTGGTCAGTCCTTTCTTCATCGATCGCGTTTCCTTGATCAACGCGTCGGCCGCCATCATCGCGTCGGCTTCGGCGCATCCAAGGGCAGCGGCGACTTGAGCCAACAATTCGCGAGTCTGCGTGCGATGTTCCTTCGCCCGCTGGCCCGTCAACGCTTCGATCCGGCGAGTGCCCGTTGAAACGCTTTCCTCAACAACGACTTCGAACGCTTCGACGTCGGCGGTGTTGGTCAGGTGCGTGCCAGCGCACAATTCGCGACTGAACTGGCCCATCGAAACCATCCGGCATGGGTCCGGATATTTTTCGCCGAACAACATCATCGCGTTGGCTTGGCGAGCATCGGCTAGCGAAACCGTGTCCCAGCGGATCGGTTCGCCCTTGGCAACAAATTCCAGCACTTCCTGTTCGATCAGGACCAGCGTTTCGTCCGGGATCGCTTTGGGATTCGTAAAGTCAAACCGCAACCGGTCGGCTTCGACCTTACTGCCCTGTTGTTCGGCGTGTCGACCGATGTGGTTGTGCAACGCATGGTGCAAAATGTGAGTGGCTGAGTGCGCGCGGGCTAGCGATTGACGGCGATCCGTGTCGACCTTGGCTTCGCACTTCGTGTCTTGTTTCATCGCACCGCGTGTCAGCATGCCGTGGTGGACGATCAAGGCACCGTGCTTTTGCGTGTCGGAAACTTCGAACGTGAAATCGTCGGTTTCGATCACGCCGGTATCGCCGATTTGGCCACCCGATTCGGCATAGAACGGCGAGCGGTCCAGGATCACGCGCAACGGTGTTTTGCCGGGCGCGTCAACGTGTCCCATCAATTGGCCGTCGTCGTCCTTGCCGCCTTCGCCGGTGATGATCCCCTTGATGATCGACGTGGATTCGGTCGCGTCATAGCCAACGAACGGAGTGACTCGCAGGGCTTCTTTAAGTGTTTCCAGCGGGCCGGTTTGGAACAACACCTGTTGGTCGCCGCCGCTAATGGTGGCGTGTTCGTCCATCGCGACGCGGTAGCCGTCCCAGTCGAACGTGTAGTTCTGCTCCGCTGCAAGCGTTTGCACCAATTCAGGCGGCACGCCGTACGTCGTTTGCAAATCGGCCGCATCCGCTCCCGGTACCATGCTTTGCGAATCGGACTGCATCTGCTTGAACAGACGTTCGATGCGAGTCATGCCGCCATCGATCGTTGCAAAGAACGCTTTTTCCTCGGCCTCGATCGCTTCGGCGACTCGCGCCGTGGTTTGACCAAGTTCGGGATACGGGTTCTTGTGAGCGTCGGCGACCGCTTCGACCAGTTTGTACAAGAACGGTTCGCGAAGGTTCATCTGGTATCCGTCCAGCACCGCGCGGCGGATCAAGCGGCGGATGACATACCGCGCGTCCTTGGCACCGGGATAAACGTTTTCGTGAATCGAAAACACACTCGCACGGGCATGGTCCGTGATCCGGCGCAGCCGTCGACTGTTGTCGTTGTTGTATTCGTATTTGACTCCGCAAACGTCGGCGGCCGCTTGCACGATCGGAAACAGACTGTCGATATGAAAGTTGGTCGGTACGCCCTGCAGCACGCTAGCGGTCCGCTCCAAACCCATCCCGGTGTCGATGTTCTTGCTTGGCAAGGGACGCAAGTTGTCAGGCGGATTGCCGGACCGGTTGAACTGGGTGAAGACCAAGTTCCAAATCTCGACTTCGCTGCCGTCTTCGAGGTGGTAATAGATTTCGCTGCACGGACCACAGACGCCGTCCGGGCCTTCGCTGGGTGCGGATGCGGGCCAGAAGTTTTCGTCCTCGTCCATTCGGGCGATCCGGGCATCAGGCAAGCCAATCTTGTTGTGCCAGATCCCGTGGGCCTCGTCGTCGTCCTTGTACACCGTCACCGACAATCGATCGCCGGGGATCCCGAGCCACTTTTTGTCGGTCAGAAATTCCCACGCCCAGTGGATGGTGTCTTCTTTGAAGTAATCGCCGAACGAAAAGTTGCCCAGCATTTCAAAGAACGTGTGGTGGAACGCGGTGCGGCCGACATTGTCGATGTCACCGGTTCGCAAGCACTTTTGGCAAGTCGTCGCTCGGGTGTAATCCAGTTCCACTTTGCCCAAAAAGTGATCCTTGAACTGATTCATGCCCGCAGGCGTGAACAGCACCGACGGATCCCAGGCGGGCACCAAAACGTCGCTAGGGCAGACCGTGCACCCCTTGGTTTGGAAGAAGTCGAGGTACTTTTGGCGCAGTTCGTCAGTTTTCATCGTCTGGGACAGATTCGTTTTGTCGTTTCAGTGGCCGTGGAAAGGCCAGATCATATCGAAAAGGACCGGATTATTGGAATGCGTCTGCCTTTGGGACCACGAAGGACTCGGAAATAGTGTTCGGGGAGGCCGAAGAGTTGGCGAGCTGGGGGAGCGGGGCGGCTTAGTGGCGGATTCTAAGTTGCGATCGGCATCATCCGGTATACAAATGGCGTTCGATTGAGTCGCGGACCGCTGGGGTTTCGGCCGCCGATCCTGGTCATGCCGATCATCGTCGTGCCGGCACTGAGTCGACCGACTGGGGAATCGGCCGCGAAAGAAACTTCTCGAATTGATCCGGATGGCTACAATGAACCATCCGTCGCACGTAAGCATCCTGCCGCCCCCCACAATCGCTTGTCCTCTGCCGCTTCCTATCCCGACCCAACTGCTGGTCCTGTAACCGGGGAACGGGGGAAGCACGCGCCGAAGGTTCGGATTCGACGCAATTCGCCGTTGGTGACACGATTGGTTGGGCTTGAAACGGAATACGCGACGTTGGTCGCCGATAACCAGAATCTGACTCACGACGACTTGCCGACGTCCCACTTGGTTTACTCGCAAATATGCGAAGCGATCCGCCGCGACCAGCCAACGGTATCGGGCCTGTTCGATAGCGAGCAGATGTTTTTGGCAAGCGGCGGTGCGGTGACGTTCGAGTCGCATCCGTCAATGTATGCGTTACCCGGTGGACTGGTGGAAATCGCGACGCCCGAAGTCCAGAGCCCCGATGACTTGTTGGCCTGCCAGCGATCGATCGATGAACTGGCCAGCGATGCGACAGCCGATTCTGAAACAAGTTTCGACCTTCGGATTCTGAAAAACAGTTCCGACGCTTTAGGCCACGTTTACGGTTGCCACGAAAATTACGAAGCCGAAGTTGCGTCCGGCATCGGCTTGCTCGTCTACCGTGCGTTCGTGCTGTTGATGTGGGGCATGCAGGTGATCAGCCTGATGTGCTCGCTGCCGCTGATGATGTT
>JBAUHR010000687.1:0-6421 GCA_049680385.1 Rubripirellula sp.
GTTGCGTTGATGCTGCGGTCTTCGGCGATGTGCCATGGCATCACCAAGTGAGCACGTTCGCTGACCAACATGTTGTCGGCGCAATTGATGCCACGTTTTGCCAAGCCGTCGATTTCACCCAGCATGGTTTCCGGGTTGATGACCACGCCGGGCGTGATGAAGTTCTTGACGTGCTTGTGCAGAATCCCACTGGGGATGTGGTGCAGTTTGTACGTCTCGTCGCCGGCGACCACCGTGTGACCCGCGTTCGCACCGCCTTGGTAGCGAACAACCATGTCGAACTGGGGTGCGAGCAAGTCGACAAGTTTGCCTTTGGCTTCGTCGCCCCACTGAAGACCGATTACACAGGTTCCGGACACCCGATTACTCCGCTAAACGAAACAGGAAACCGCCGCAGAGAACCTGCCGCGCAAACGCAAGAGAGTAGACGTCTGCGGGCAAAGTGCAAACCCGTGAGAGAAGTGCTGTCCGGCTCCAATTCGTCAGCCGCTGGCGCTAGCCACGGGCCTTTCGGGGTATCCCAAATCCGGATTTGGCCCGCCCAGGAACCCTTCGGAACCATCGAATTCTGGTGTGTTTGGCGCGGATTGACCTCGTGGATAAAGGCCCGTGGCTAGCGCCAGCGGCTGACGAGTTAGTCTGCCAAACAGGCTACTCTTTCTTTTGCAGTTCCGACTCGATCGCTTTGACCAATTCACCGTCTTCGGGCTTGGTTGGTGGGGCGAATCGGCCGACCAAATGGCCTTCACGGTCGATCAGGAATTTCTCAAAATTCCAGCTCACAGGGCCTTTTCCGGCCGGTTTGACGTCCTGAGCCGTCAGGAACTTGTAGATCGGGGCCGCGCTGTCCTCGTTGACGTCGATCTTGCTGAACATCGGAAACGTGACCTTATACTTACTGCTGCAAAACTGTGCGATTGCCGTATCACTGCCGGGTTCTTGGCTACCAAACTGGTTGCAAGGGAACCCGATCACGACGAATCCCTTGTCTTTGTACTTCTCATACAGGCCCTGCAGGCCTTTGTATTGCGGAGTCAGGCCACACTCGCTGGCCGTGTTGACGATCAGCACCACGTTGCCTTCGTAGTCTTCCAAGTCAACGGTTTTGCCGTCAATCGTCGTCATTTTGTAGTCCAAAGCACACTCCGATTCGTGCTTTGCGTGTTCATCAGCAGTACTCATTGTGGCAAAAACTCCCAGTGAAAGGGCAGCGGCAAGGATCAAACGCATGGAAATCGGACTCCGAAAACGAGGTGAATGCCGTAAGTTCGGCAAATTTTGTGTTCTGCCATGAGTATAGGGAGCGTGACAGTGGCAACGAGAGCCCCAACGAATTACGTTCTCCATTGCGAATAAAACGTCGCTAGCAACTTGACGCGACAACTAGTCCTTGCCAGCATTTCGCGTTACTCCCACCCCACACCACATTCTTCCCCCGCAAATTTAAAGGCCTTCGCTCATGAGCACCATTGATGACTCTGGTATTACACCCAACGCTAAACGGCTGCTCTGGGCCGGTTTCATGGCCATCTTGGCGGCTGGAGTTGGTTTTGCCATCCGCGGGGGAATTCTTGACAACTGGGCCAGCGAATACGGGTTCACGAATACCGAGCTAGGAAAGATCGGTGGTGCAGGCTTCACTGGGTTCTGTTTCGGGATTTTTATTGGCGGTTTGATTGTCGACAAAATTGGATACGGCAAGCTGATTATCGCCGCGTTCGTTTTTCACTTCTTGTCAGCTGTCGTGACGTTCCTTCCGACCGAAGAGATGTCGAAGGACACCGTCTACAACTATCTGTACTGGGGAACATTCCTATTCGCCGTCGCCAACGGAACACTGGAGGCAGTGGCCAATCCGCTTGTCGCCACGCTTTTCCCGAAGCAGCGAACTCACTACTTGAACATCTTGCACGCCAGTTGGCCTGCGGGTTTGGTTTTGGGGAGTGCGATGGGATGGGTGCTCGATGATGCGGTTGGGATGTACTGGAAGTGGCAACTCGCTTTGTTCCTTTTGCCAACAGTCGTTTACGGAATCATGTTCCTCGGGCAGCGTTTCCCTAAATCGGAGGCTTCCGAGCGTGGCCTTAGCTTGGCTCAGATGTTCAAAGAAATTGGCTTGCTTGGAGGAGCCGTCGCGTGCTTCTTGATCGCGTTGTTCTTCGGTGAAGTGCTCAAGCCAGTTCTTGCTGACAACGCTCAGTATGTTGGCTATGCCATCGGTGCAGTCTTGTTGGTCGCCGTCGGTTTTCTCACGAAATTCTCCATCGGTTCTGCGTTGCTGTTTGTCTTATTCGTCACCCACGCTCTGGTTGGTGCGGTCGAACTTGGTACCGACGGTTGGATTCAAAACATTACGGGTAACATCCTGAGTTCCGGTGAAGGAAAAATGTTGTTCGTCTATACATCGACGATCATGTTCTTGTTGCGTTTCAGTGCCCATTTCATCGAAAAGAAGCTGGGTTTGTCACCAATTGGCATCCTGTTCGTCTGTGCAATCCTGGGCTGCGTTGGCTTGCAATTGGCAGCAGGTATCAATGGATTCGGATACGCATTGGTTGCGTTGGGAGTCTATGCGGTCGGTAAGACATTCTTCTGGCCGACAATGTTGGCTGTTGTTGGGGATAGATTCCCTCGAACCGGCGCGGTGGCGATGTCATTGATGGGTGGTATCGGAATGATGTCCGCTGGCTTGCTTGGATCGCAAGGTCTTGGTTTTGCCAAAGACAAGTACTCTGGTGAAGCGCTTGCCAAAGTGGATCAAGTTGCCTACGACGAATACAAAGCTGCCGAGTCGAGTGAGTTCTTGATCTTTGAGGCGACTGGGTTGGATGGAACCAAAGTCGAAGAGGCAAAAGCGGCTGAGACTCCAACGGATGTCCAAAAGAAAGTGGCCGAAGCGAGCATCACGGGAGACCGAAACACTCTTAAGATTGACTCGTTTATCCCAGGAACGATGGCGATTATCTACCTTCTGTTAATGCTGTACTTCATGACGCAAGGCGGTTATAAGCCGGTCCACATTGACCAAACGCCAGAAGAAAGAGCGGCTGAAGAAGCAGCGGAGGCAGCAGCAACTACCGCCGAATCTTGATCGGAGACAAGCGTTTTTCGAGCATCGCCGGCGTCTGATGAACCATTGGACGCCGGCTTTTTCGTTGAAAGACGACGCCTCTACGAACCTGCTGGGATTTCATAGAATCCCTTCCCTCCAGACGGCAGCGGATTCAAGTCCGTTCTACGAACACCCCCAACCCCTGATCGATCGTGTTACGCTCCCACACCTGCGGACAGCTCCGTAAATCTGACATTGGCACCGAAGTCACTCTTTGCGGCTGGGTCGAAAGCAAACGTGATCACGGCGGCGCAGTCTTTATCGATTTGCGTGACCGCTACGGACTGACCCAAGTCGTCCTGGGTCCGCCCGAAGCCAACCCAGAACTGATCGCCGAAGCCGGCAAGGTGCCCGCCGAAAGCGTCATCCTGATCAAAGGCAAAGTGGCCGATCGTTTGGAAGGCAAAGTCAACGATAAGCTAGACACCGGCGAAATCGAAGTCCGTTGCCATCACTTCGAAATCCTGAACGCATGCGTTACACCGCCATTCACTCCTGGCCAAAGCGATTTACCCGGCGAAGATCTTCGGCTGAAGTATCGCTTTTTGGATCTGCGCCGCAGTGAAATGCAAAAGGCTCTCGTGCAGCGCAGTCAGATCATCAAGAAGATGCGTGACTACTTCGCCGAGCGTGACTTTATCGACGTCGAAACACCGATCCTGGGACGCAGTACGCCCGAAGGTGCCCGCGATTACTTGGTGCCAAGCCGCGTGCATGCCGGCCACTTCTACGCACTGCCGCAGTCGCCACAGTTGTACAAGCAGATTTTGATGGTGGCCGGTTTCGACCGCTACGTCCAGGTTGCCAAGTGTTTTCGCGACGAAGACTTGCGTGCCGACCGTCAGCCTGAGTTCACGCAGTTGGATTTGGAAATGTCCTTCGTCGATTGTGACGACATCATCGGCATGATCGATGGTCTGGTGGCCGAAACGGCCAAAGAAATTCTGGGCAAAGACGTCAAGCTACCGTTGCCACGAATGACCTACGACGAAGCGATGCGACGATACGGACACGACGCGCCGGACTTGAGATTCGACATGGAAATTGTCGACGTCACGCCGGTCGCTAAGAAAACCGAATTTCGTGTCTTCCGTGGAACCGCCGACGCAGGCAACTTTGTTCGAGGCATGCGTGTTCCAGGCGGAGCAAAACAATACTCGCGCCGACAAATCGACACGCTGACCGACTTCGTCAAAGAGTTCGGTGCGAAGGGGCTGGCTTGGTTCCGCGTCGAAGATGACGGTTCGTTGTTCAGCCCGATCGCCAAAAACTTTGACGACGCTCACTTGGCCGAAATCAAAGACTTGCTCTCTGGCACGCCGGGCGACTTGTTGGTGTTCTTGGCCGACACGTGGGAGACAACTTGCAAAGGCCTGTATGCGCTTCGCAAACGTTTCGGTGTGGAGATGAAACTGTATGGTCCAGACGATCTGAATTGCAGTTGGATCACCGAGTTTCCGATGTTCGACAAGGACGAAGAAACGGGGCATTGGCACGCGATGCATCACCCCTTTACCGCACCGCTGGCCGAAGACTTGCCAAAGCTGGAGTCCGATCCGGCTGGTTGCCGAGCACAGGCTTACGACTTGGTCATCAACGGTAGCGAGGCTGGTGGTGGTACGATCCGAATCCACGACAGCAAGACGCAATCCAAAGTGTTCAAGCTGCTGGGGATAGACGAGCAGACTGCCGAAGACCGGTTTGGTTTCTTGCTCAACGCGTTGCGTTTCGGTGCACCACCGCACGGTGGCATCGCATTGGGCGTCGATCGCTGGGTGATGTTGTTTGCGGGATTAGAAAACATCCGCGAAGTCATCGCCTTCCCAAAAACGCAAAAGGCAAGTGACTTGATGACCGATGCACCCGGCGAAGTCGATGCAGCGCAGCTAACAGAGTTGCACCTCAAGACGACTGCCAAAAAGTAACCGTCACGTTGCCCCTCAATCACATTCCCATCGCAGCGCCAGCACTCGGGCGGCCAGCAGAAATGCGATGCCGCTGATCATCAAGACGCTTAGCTGCGGTGCCAGTTCGCTGACCGGCAGTTCTCGCCAGAACACCTTGTCATAACCGTCCAGGGCCCAAGCGTTGAATGTCCACATTCCAGCATCGCGAATTTTTTCGCTCATCACGTATCGTGGCACCATTGAGCCGCCCAACGCACTCATTGTCAGGATCAACACCGTCGACAGTCCATTGAGTTGACCTCGCGTTCGACAAAGTGTTGCCAGCAGTAAACCGAACGCGGCCGCCGCCGACGCAGTGACGATCGTCATCATCAGAAAACCGTCCAAATGGCCTAGCGTGTCGACGCCAAAGACAATTTGTCCCCAAGCAAACATCACACAGACTTGAACAAACCCAACTAGCGTCAAGTAAAACCATTTGCCAAGTAGTAATTGATCCATCGTCATTTGTGTCGAAAGCAGCCGATCAAGCGTTTGGCTTTCGTATTCGTCCAGCAATGCTCCGCCGCCACTGCTGGCACCAAACAGCAAGAACATCACGGCGATGCCAGCGGCATACATGCTGATCACGGGATTCGATTTTCCTTGGCCCATCACATCAATGATTTGGATGGTCGGCAACGCAGACAGACCTTTCTCCCGTGTGTTTGGCGGAACAGGACTGGCAATTTTGCTCGCATTGCCCACTTCAGGCCCACCCCCACTGGGACCGCGCGGTGCCGACATCAACATGGCTTTCGACACGACCGCGGTGACAACTTGACTGGCCACTTGATCGGATGCATCGGTCAACAAGAGCGGCGCTATCTTTTCGGACTCTTGCGTTAGCACAATCGCCAACGTCACGCTGCCGCTACGAACCATCTTCTGGACTTCGGACCGCGTTAACTCCGCAGCCGGTTCGTCACGCATGAAATGTAGACTACCGCTTTCTTGCAACGATTGAATCATCGCTGCGCTCTCTGGCGAATTCACTTCGTCTGCCGCAACGACTTTGATTTTCGGCGTACCGCCTCCGCCCACACCGCCTCCAAAGATCAGTGCAAAAATACTGAAGAACACCACCGGCACGATGAACGTCAGCATCAATTCCACTCGATTGTGAAGCAAACGTTGGATGCTGATTTGAATAATGGTCGCAATCATCTCAGTCTCGCAACTCGCTGCCGGTTAAGTGCAAGAAGACGTGATGCAGTGAAGGCGACTGGATTTCTACATCCGTCACTTGGTGCCCTTGTTCGCGGACGCTGCTAAGTAAGTCGACTAGTTGGGTTGATACATCGTCGATTCGAGTCTCGATCAAATTGTCGCCCACGTTGCCAGCGGTTAGCGGTTGGCTGCC
>JBAUHR010000688.1:0-18661 GCA_049680385.1 Rubripirellula sp.
CTTAACACATTGCCTGAATCTCAAACGTCCGCCTGCAAAATCAATCACTTAGCAATCCGAACACCGATGGCTCGACAAACCCACGATCGCGAAGACCTGTTTCGCGACGGCACCCAAATGCCCTACCGAGGCCGAATCCACATCGGCGACACGGAAGTCGTCGTGGGCTTTCGCGCCGGCGGCGCCGCAAGCTTGTACTGGGACCAAGACCCCGTGTTTCAGTTCAACGTCGTTCAAGAACTTCGCCGCGTCTACTTTGCCGGTGACCGTTACGCCGCCGACGCGGGAAAACTGGTTCGGCTGTTGCAGAAACGAGCGGATCACGGAACAACCACCGAGCAACTGAAACTCGATCCGGCAACCATCGCCGCCGACGACAAAGACGCCATCAATTCCAAACTGCAATCCTGCCTCGCCCAGCTCCGATCTTCCTGCCGCCCGGACGCTGGCGATGCTATCGGCGCTGGCGAAACTAGCGATCAGGCGGTTTGGGAAGTCACGGGCGAATCAAAATCCGAATTCCTGGCGCGGCTTGATCGGTGGCTCGGCAGTGTCGCAAACCCTGTGGTAACGGCCCGTGGGCCGGCGGTGGGTTCGACCTGACACGAGTGAAACCGGCCCGCGACCGCCTGCCCTCTTCACTTTCCCGCCCTGTCGCTTCATACTTTTGGCGTACAAGTTCTCTCGCCACACAACGAAAGCTATCGATATGGGACGCTCCGGAGTCATCACGTTCAAGGGCAATGCCATGACACTTGAAGGCAACGATCTGGCCGTCGGCTCGGCCGCACCAGATTTCAAGTTGATCTACGCCGACAACGGTCTGCAAACTTTGACACTGGCTGACCTGAAGGGAAAGCCTGCGATCATCAGCGTCGTGCCAAGCCTGGACACGCCAACTTGTGCGACGCAAACCAAGAAGTTCAACGAAGAACTTGGTGCGATGGGCGACAAGATCAACGCCGTCACCGTCAGCCGCGATTTGCCGTTCGCGCAAGCCCGATTCTGTGGCGCCGAAGACGTCAAGATGCGAACCGCTAGCGATTACCAGACTCACGCCTTCGGAACCGATTACGGCCTGACGATCGAAGAACTGAAACTTCTGACTCGTGCCGTCATCGTGCTCGATGCCGACGGCAAAGTTGCTTACAAAGAAATCGTTGCCGAAGTCACTCAAGAGCCCGACTACAGCGCTGCGATGGCAGCCCTGCGAATGCTCGTCTAAGGACCGCGCCAACCATGTTCACCGTCGCCGCGCTCTACCGATTTGTGCCACTTTCCGATCACGCCTCGATGCGTGAAGCAATCTTGGGGTGCATGGTAGAACACGGCGTGCGAGGAACGTTGTTATTGGCGAGTGAGGGCATCAACGGAACCGTCGCGGGTGACCGCGACGGGATTGATAAGCTACTGACTTTCTTGCGTGATGACCCACGCCTTGCCGAACTGGACGTGAAGTGGTCCGAGTGCGATGAGATGCCGTTTCGGCGGTCTCGAGTGCGATTGAAGAAAGAGATCGTGACGCTTGGTGTCGATGGTATCGATCCACTCGCTTCGGTCGGCACCTACGTCGACGCGGCCGATTGGAATGCGTTGATCGATGATCCTGATGTAACGCTCGTTGACACTCGCAACGACTACGAAGTTGCGATCGGAACGTTTCGCGGCGCGATCAATCCGAACACCGACAGTTTTCGTGACTTCCCGGACTTTGTGTCCAAGAATCTTGATCCCAAGAAACACAAGAAAGTCGCCATGTTTTGCACCGGAGGAATCCGCTGCGAAAAGTCGACAGCATTGCTGAAGAAAGTCGGTTTCGAAAACGTCTACCATCTTCGCGGCGGGATCTTAAAGTATCTCGAAACCGTTCCGGCGGAAGACTCACGCTGGCAAGGTGACTGTTTCGTTTTCGATGGACGCGTCGCCGTCGATCACGACCTGCAAGAATCCAACCACGTGATGTGCTTTGGTTGCGGATGGCCGGTATCGCCAGACAGCCAACAATCCGACGACTACATCCCTGGCGTCCAGTGCCCGCACTGTGCCAGCGAATTAACCGACGAACAACGGGCACGATTCGCCGAACGCCAATTCCAACTGCGGCAACGACTCGCCAAGCAAGCGAACGCGCAAGCGTAACTTCGCTGAAGCAGGTTCCTGAGACCGTTCTCCTTCAGCCATTCTTCTTCGGCTGCAAACGCAGTCCGGCCACCCGTCCGTCGGGCCAGGAACACAGCGGCGACGGAGCGAACGAATTGCAAAGAATACGGCGATCCCACGAACCTCGGTCGTGGAATCATCGTGATCGACGGGTCAACCGAACGGCCAACTCGGTTTCCCGGCCTGTTTCATGAAAGGTCGATCCGCGATTTGCAGGCGTAACAGTTTACCGCAGTTACCAAAGCTCTTTGATCGGCACCGATACCGCCCTTGCCGCGATCGTTCCGATCGGGATTTTAGTTACATCGATTTCAACTGATACCGATAGCAGGAGTGGGCTATTTCCGCATTTGCGGATTGATCCGCCTATGAAAAAGTGAAAGGGCGTGTCGGCAAACCTGTGACCGGTTAGCCGTTGCCAATTCGCCCGCCCTACCCTGCATTACTCTGTACCCAAGTAATCGACGATGGCAGACGCAAACAAATCGATGGGACTGTCGCCCAACGAACTTGATATCTCCGGAATGATCCGTCGCCGCTGGCGATTGCTCGTGTTCGGGATGGTAGTCGGCGTCGGTTTGTCGATTCTGTACTTCAAGACCGCTCCGAGGGTCTATGAATCCAGCATCGAAGTCTTGGTCGGCCAGCGTTCCAGCGAAATGACCAACCGCGGAACGATCAGCAGCACCTCGGGTGGCACCGAAGGGATGGGTGAAGACGAGCTGGCAACGCACATGCGATTGTTTGTCGCACGTAAAGTTTTGACCGAAGCAATCAAACTCGGTTCGCTGGACCAACTGGATACTTTCCGCGAAGCACGTGAAAACGACCAATCGCTTGTCGATCACATCTTGGAAAACATCGAAGTCGAGCGTGGTGGCGAAGGGGCAGCCGCCGACGCGATGGTCCTTCGAGTCTTCTATCATGCATCGAATCCTGAAGAGTCCGCCACCGTACTGGCCGCGGTTTTCCAAAGTTACAAGCAGTACATCGATTCGCAAGATCAAGACAACAGCAAGCTAGCGGTCGAATTGATCGAAGCTGCACGCGAGACACACGAACAGGAACTCTCTGACGCTGACGCGGCCTATCGCAACTTCGTCGCCTCGGTGCCCGTCTTGCTGGAAGGCGACAAGGTTCGCGACATTCACAAAGAACGCTTGTCCGACATGGAAACCGAACTGAACAAAGTCCGGTCGTCGCTTGCCGAAAACGAATCGCGACTGCAAGTGATTTCGACCGAAGCCGAAGAACGCGGCGATGAGCTGGCTGGCGAAATGGACCAGCTTGCCCTGCTAAGCGAGAAAGAAGTCGACCGTTTGAAGTTCTTTTTGGATATGACACGCGGCAGCAGCCAGTCTGAGAAATTTCAAGCCGAGGCCCCCGTCCGCCAAGAGGTCGCCAAGGCCCAATACAACCGATTGCTTGACTTGATCCAGCGAGAAAAAGCGCTTAGCGATACGTTTGGCAAAGGGCACCCGTTGGTCGAAGCCGCGCGACAAGAAACCGAAATCACTCGTCAATACATCGATGCAAACGCGCCCGAAACCAAGGCGCGCGAAACCAAGACGATGGACGCGGAAGAGATGCTAAAGACGTATGTGATGCTACTACGGAACGACATCTCGGAACTGAAAAAACGCAAAACGATCCTGATGGCCGAAGCCGAACGCGAGATGCTGGCGGCGAAATCTGTCGAAGCATCGTACATGGAAAGCAACTCGTTAAAAGCAAAACTTGCTCGCGCCCAGTCACGTTACGACCAGGTCATCGTGCGTCTGCAGGAACTGAACCTGTCGCGGTCCTACGCTGGTTTTTCAACCGACTTGCTTGCCAGCGCCGAAGTCCCTCGCAACGCCGTTTGGCCAAAGCTGCCAATCGTGTTGGCCGTTGGCGTCGGTGCCGGATTGGCACTGGGGCTGTTGCTGACCTTGGCCGCCGAAACGTTCGATTCGACATTCGGCAGTGTTGCCGATCTGGAATCGACGACCAAAGCAGCGGTCATCGCGCACGTCCCGCGGCTGAACCTGCGAACGCTACGAAAGGCCGCCATCGCGGGGTCTCACCTCGATCCGTCGTTGTTGACGTACCATACGCCAAGATCGGCCGAAGCCGAAATTTTCCGTGTCGGCCGAACGTCGTTGATGATCGCCAACCGCAAAGACTCGGTCCAAACCATCATGGTCACCAGCCCGCAGCCGGGCGACGGCAAGTCGACGACGATCAGCAACTTGGCGATCTCATTTGCTCAAGCGGGCAAGCGGGTGCTGCTGATCGACGCTGACATGCGGCGTCCCGTGATTTCGAAACTATTTGGCATCGACGAACGAAAAGGCTTGTCCGACTTCCTCGCCGGACGGATGGAGTTCGCCGATGGCGTTGTGGAAACGGAAGTTCAGAATTTGCACTTGATGCCCAACGGCAGCAACACTTCCGAACCCGCCGAGTTGCTCGAATCGCACCGCCTGATGCGGCTGTTCCAAAATGCCTGCGAAAATTATGACTTGGTCATGGTCGACGCGCCGCCCGTATTGGCAGTTGCCGACCCAGCCATCATCGCGCCGTATGTGGACTCGGTCCTGCTGACCGTCCGAGTCACCAAAAACGGTCGCGGAACTGTCGAAGACGCCGTTCGCATCTTAACTGACATTCAAATCACGCCTGCCGCCGTGATCGTCAATGGCATCGATAAGAATGCGTTGAAAACATACGCCTATGGCGGATACGGCAAAGGCAAGTATGGCGGTGGCTATATCGGCCACTATCATGCTGACTATGCCGCCAAAGAAAAAAGCGACGTTCAACGCTCCGATGCAAACCGTGGTGAACGATCGCACAAGAGCGGACGGCCAGCCACAATCGCATCAAGCAGTGCAGACCTCGGATCCAGCGTCCGTCGTCAACCGGCACCGATCACGATCCCAAGCGGCGATACGCCACCGATGGCGGACCCGTCGTCAAAGTCCTAGCGGTGCGTCGTGCGTTCTGACGCAGCGTGAAGCGTCGCCGCGTCAATCACCCCAGGGGCCCGCGAAAACAAGATCCGCGACCTCAATCCACCGCCGAACCAAGAACAGGAAGACACAAGCGTGGACAGCCGGCTGCAGCAATCGCCAAATGATGAAGTCGAACCTCGATGGATCGAATCAATCGCTGCATGGATTGGCCGTGCAACGGTTTTGGTGGCGTTGGTCTACGCGATGTGGCGTTACGGCGCCGTCGAAAACTTAGCGCTGCGAGACTTGTCGATCCTGCTAGTCGTCGCATCCGTGCTGGCGATGGTAAAACAGCTTGCTGGCCGACGTGCTGCGCCGATTCCAGTGACGCTGTTCCTGATCGCGATCGCTTGGATCGGCTACGCGTTCGCACAATCGGTCCCCATCCCATCTTGGATGCCCGACACGACCGGATGGTCACAGCCGACCTTTGCAGGTGAAAATTTGCAGGTCCTGTCCGATACGATTCCGAACTACTCCTCACAAGAACGGGCATTGCCACCAAGGCCCACCGCAAGCATCATCCCGAGCCATACTCAACAAGCGATCGTGCCCTTTTTGTTGGCAACGGTGATGTTGGTAACATCGGCGGTGCTGTTCGATTCGAAGCGTTCACGAGCCGCGTACTTATGGGTGCTGATGATCAATGCGGCTGCCATTTGCATTTGGGGAATCGTACAGCGAGCGGGTGGTGACGAATACATTTTGCCGGGCGTTGTCTACGACGTCGATGGCGCGCCGTTCTCTAGCTTCATCTACAAAAACGCCGGTGCAGCCGCAATTTTGCCTGCGCTGGGCATGATCGCGGCGCTCGTGATCTATCGCGCCGACTGCTCGCCCGATGACAACATCGGACACCAAGAATTCGAACGGGTCGACCTGTTTTCGACGCGATTCTTAACCCTCATGACGCTGGCGATCTTCGTGATGGTCGGTCTGGGCACGTCGCTGTCACGCGGAGCCTGGGCGGCCGGTGCGGTGGCCGCGATCGGAGTGCTGCTGATTCGTGGCCGCGCCGATGTCCGTCGCACTCATGTGGTCGCTTGCGTTGTCGGCTGCCTTGCGATCGCCGGTGTGATCAGTGTCAGCGGTGTGCTGGGCGATGTCTGGGAACGAGCCGAAGACGTCTCGATTTCAAGGCTCGCCAACGACCAACGATGGAGCCACACCAGCGAAGGATGGCGGGCGGCAGTTGCGAACCTGCCGTTCGGAAGTGGTCTTGGAACCTACGGCTATGCCACGCTGCCTCATCAACAAGAAACCCACACGACCTGGTTCCGAAACGCCCACAATCAGTATCTCGAAACGCTAACCGAAATGGGATTGGTGGGCATCACGCTCGCGGTTCTAGGAATCTTGGTGGCGGCGATCACGTCGATTCGCATGATCCGCAACAATCCGAAACCTCAGGGCCAAACCTGGGGCATGATCGGACTGTTCACATTGCTGTGCTGTGTGATCCAAAGCATCTATGACTTTGTCATCGTGATCCCGTCCAACATGCTGCTTTACGCCAGCGTGATTGCAATTGGGATCGCGGTCCACAAGCAATCGATCGCCAGTACCAAACCGCGTCGTTTTAACATCGCGGGATTCGCATCCGCATTCGTTGTCATTGGCATGTCGATCGCAGGCGGGGTGTGGGCCCATGCACTGACACAACGACAAATCGAATCGGATTTGATCCTAGCGCAAACACGTTACGCAGAAACGGATGATGCACCTTCCCGTTCGGAAGTCACCGATGCGATTGCGAGGCTAGACCAGGCAATCCAGCACGACCCGATGAACGCGGACTTGTTCAAGACGCGAGGCAATTGGCGACTGTGCGAGTACCGCCTAGAAATCATCAAACTCGCCGCACAGCAAGGCGTCACGATCGATTGGCAGAACTCGCGGCTAACCTCGATTTTCGACATCGTGATCAGCAGTACCCCGCCCCAACGTGATCGGGTTCGGAACGATTTTCTGGCAACACCTGAACTGCAAACACTGGTCGGCCAGTGGATGGCGGATGTCGACGCCTCGCTGCGACGTCACCCCCTATCGCCACGCAACCACTTGGCTGCCGCGATGATGGCCCCGATCACCGATCAGCCGACCGCCCCGTGGATCGATTCAGCCAGTCGGTTGATCAACAACAGCGACGAGATGCTGTTCATCAACGGTTGGGTGGCTGTGAAGAACGGGCAAACAGACGAAGCCATCGATCAGTGGAAACGTTCACTATCAATCAGCTTGCTATTTGTCGACCAAATCTATGAGCGCAGCCAAGGTTCGATCGATCCAGTTCAAATTGCCGAGCATTTGATTCCGCCTCGGCGCACCGACCTTTTCCTGCGGCTGATCAACCAACTGCCCGATGCGACAGAGGCAGACCGAATCGAGCTAGCCGAAAAAGTAGTAGGGATTCTCGAAGCGAAGAAAGGCGTCGACGACGGACTGCGGTTCCAAACGATTGCTCGAATCTATCAAGCCATCGAACGCAACGACGACGCGACCGAGGCTTGGAAAACGGCAGTCTCTGCGACCGGCCGAAACCTTGACTACCGCCACCGCTACTCACTCGCCTTGCGATCCACCGGGAAGCTGCAGTTGGCACTCGACCAAGCGTCACTTGCCAGCGCGATCGATCCTCGCGACCCACGGTTTCCGCCCCTCGTCGAACAACTGCGTCGCGAAATCGGAGGCGGACGTTCGATCCGATAGCAACATGAATTCCGCAACTAGTAAATCACCGAATAGCGAAGCCTCGCCGCCGATGTCAAACCTGAAAGTCGCCCTCGCTCACCACTGGATCACAAGCTATCGCGGCGGCGAAAAAGTGATCGAACAGATCGCCAAACTGTTTCCAGGCAGCGACCTTTACACGTTGGTACACAATCCAAACATCGATGTGCCAGGATTGCGTGATACCACCGTCCACGCCAGCCGCCTGAATCGGTTCCCACTCGTCCACCGCACCTATCGTCATCTGCTGCCGCTGCATCCGTGGGCGATTTCGGGCATGCGAGTTCCCGACGATGTGGAATTACTGTTGTCCAGTGATGCTTCGCTGTTCAAAGGCATTCCCAAATCATCAAGCACCAAACACGTTTGCTATTGCCATTCGCCACCGCGTTATCTGTGGGAACTAGGATCGGACTACAAACGAGCATCGTTTGCCGCACGGATCGCGCTCGACCGATTCGCGGATCGACTTCGTCAATACGATCGCGACTCAGCCGCCAACGTCAATCATTTCATCGCCAACTCAAAATTCGTCGCCGGTCGGATCAAGAAGTACTACGATCGCGAATCAACGGTGATCTACCCGCCCGTTGCAACCGACGACTTCGTCGCCAATCGAACAAGAGGCGATTTCCATTTGGCGATTTCTGAACTGGTGTCCTACAAACGCATCGACATCGCCGTCGAAGCGTACAACAAGCTCGGCAAACGCCTGGTCGTGATCGGTGATGGACCCGAACGAAAAGCACTGCAGTCGATTGCAAAGTCCAACATCGAGTTCCTCGGACGACAACCCTTCAGCGTCCTGAAAGAGCACTTCGAAACTTGCCAAGCTTTTATTTTCCCAGGAATCGAAGACTTCGGCATCACCCCTGTCGAAGCCCAAGCCGCAGGCGCCCCGGTGATCGCGCTGCGAGCTGGCGGGGCGTTAGAGACGGTTGTCGAAAACGAAACAGGAATCTTCTTTGACGATCAAACCGCCGATTCTTTGATTGACGCGATTGAGAGTTTCGATCCTGATAGGTTCACCCCAGAAGCATGTGTGCGGAACGCTGTTCGATATTCAACCGATCAATTTCGCGAAAAATACATAGCGTTTCTCGATGACGTGAATGGAAGAAAAATCCTCGTCAACAATGAGCCCGCGCGAGAGGCTTCGAGATGAACACTCAACCCAGCCGACGTTCACTGAGTCGTCAGTTCGCATGGTGCGCTGCCATGCTAACGCTTGTATGCATGTTTGGTTTTCCGAAAGCCGGCATTTATCTTGGCACCATTCCAATAACGCTAGGATACGTGTTGTTGGGGGTCATGTCGGGTGCCGAGCTTATTTTTCTAGCGACTCACCGAATTGGACGCATTGAACGAACTTATGTTTGGCTAACCTTACTGATCTTTACGTTGGGATTAGTCGAAATGTTTTCGTTCAGCATTTACGGAAGCATTTCAACCGGAGCGCTCGTTTCCATCGTGGTTAGCACACTGGTGGTCCCGTTTGTGGCCGTTCTAGGTTCTCGCTGGATGATTCGAGTGCTGGGTATTTCCGATGTACTTCGAGCGCTGCGATGGGCACTCATTCCCGTCTTCATCTACGGGATATTCTCATTCGTCGCCTACAACACGACGGGAAAAGTACTTGGCATACCGTTTATTACGACGACCGGAAACGACTTGTCACTGATAGCGACTCGTCACAACTTGCGTGGACCATTCATCAAGATGTTCTCAACCTACAACAACGGAAATATTCTCGGAGTCAATTTGCTGATGTGGGGGCCGATCGCTGCGATGGCCTCCGCACCACTCGCATTTTCATATCGCGTGCTTTGCGTGCTTACACTTTCGCGTTCGGTGTGGGTCGGTTTGCTTGTTTTGGAGTTCGTTACCGCGATCGTCAATCAATCGCTATTCAAACTTTTCCGCGCACTCGTCGGCATTTTCATATTGCTTGCGATTGGAGTCCTGGCGTCTTGGATGATCGGCAGAGACCCATTCCAATTCTTGTTTGACCGCAACCTAGGTGGCCGCGTCGCCAACCTGCAGGACGCACTCGAAGTCATAAGCACTCAGCGGATCGCATGGCGCAGCGAAAGTGTCTACGCAGCTTCCTACTTGGCTTTTGGACCAGTCGGGTTATTCTTGATATCGACGATTTGGTGGCTGCCCGTCTTTGTCGGCGGACGCACACCGATTCAGCAAACTGCCAGAATTGCTCTGCTTGTCTACATGGTCATCGCGGCAGCCGAGGGAGCCTTCACTTTGGTGCCAACCCAAGGAATCTACTGGTTCGTCGCGACCATCGCACTATGCCCCAAAGAATGGGTGCGTGGGGATACGAACGTGGAATCCGAAGAACTTGCGGATACATCTACCGAACCGATCCCGAGCGAGAGCCCAGATAGAATCGATCCGCAACTGGCGTTATCTCCTTAGGCACTGCAGCGACGACTAAGTCGTCTACGCTGATCGATGGGCATCGACAATCCGGTCGACCACGCTTTCCCAAGTAAACTTACGGCCGTGATCTTGGATTTGGTTGATGTCGAACGCTGATTCACCAGTTGCGATCTTGGCGATCGATGACGCAACTTGTTCGGGATCAGGCGTGGCCAGCAGGTACCCCGATACACCATCGTCGATCGCTTCACCGACCCCACCGTTGTCGACACCTATGCTGGGAACTCCACGGGCGGCGGCTTCGGCAAATGAGATCCCGAATCCTTCGACGGTATAGCTTTGCAGCAAGCGATTGGGCATCGCATAGGCGTTCATCAAATCGTAGTGATCGACCAATTCCTCTTCGGGAATCCGGCCTGCGAAGACTACATACTTCTGCAGTCCCTTCCGTTCGACCAACGATTCCAGCGACGCTCGTTCGGGGCCCGAACCCGCAATCAGGTAACGAATGTTCGGAAACGTAGCCTTCAACAACTCAATCGCCTGGATCACAACATCGTGGCCTTTGCGTTTGTCCAAACGGCTAATCGTTCCAACGATGAAATCGACGTCACTAAAACCGTAACGCAACCGCAGCTCGATCAGCTTCGCATCATTGACTGGGTCGGTTAGAAAGGCGTCGGTAACGCCGCACGATGTCAAATGGCTGTCGTGGCCGTAACGTTCCTTCAGCTCTCTGGAAACGAAACCGGTCGTCGAGAATATTCGCTCGGCTCCCGCCAACGATTTTGCAAACAGAGCGTCCGTTGACTTCTTGCGAGAATACCGAATCAGTTCAGACCCATGCAGCATGACTTCGTAGGGAACTTTCCCCATCATGTTCAAGATCGGAAGCGGTAACGCATTGGCCGGATCAATGATCAAAATTCGGTCGAACGATTCACGGCGAATCCAGTTTCCCATCGTCAATGGCCAAACCGCAGTCAGATAGATCTTTCCAAGTGAGCTGTTGGTCGGACGTGAATAGTACTTTGTCTTGACGCGCTCGCAGCTATTTTCCGTCCGCGACTTGGTCATCAAGGTGACATCATTGCCACGATCAAGCAGGTGCTCGGCAACGGCTGCTGCCACACGCGCGATGCCACCAATGGTCGGCCGATACTCGTCGCTGATGATCAAATACTTCATGCGTCACCTTGTCCGGAAAGCGTCTGCGTCGAGGGAGGCTGATTGCGAAACAAGGATACGAAACAACCGATCCCAAGCAGCACAACCAATAGGAATTCGCAGCTCAGGCTGGTCCAAATCGCGCCGTGCCACGAATATCGGGGGATCAAAAACCACGCGACAGCAACGTACACAATCACCACCGTCACTTGAGCGGTAGCGCGGAACGCTTGACGCCCAAGCGCCGTCAAGTAGTTGCCCATCGTATAGTGCATCGCTTGCAACACCGGCAAAATGCAACCGATCCGCAGAATAGCGACAGAGTCGGTGAAGTCACTGCCCAACAGCAGCGGTGCCCAAGGCGCCAGCACATAGATTGCGACGGACAAAATGCTGGCCAGCAATACGTTGGCCGACAGCAAACTAGCCGAGAATACGGCACAGGATCGAACACTGGTCGCAGCATGTTCGACTTGCCGTGGAAATGTTGCTTCCAAAATGGCGCGAATCGGCAGGAACGCAAGCGACAGGACTTTGTAACCCGCCGCATAGGTTCCAACGATCTCGGAGGTTGTCCAGCGGGCCAAGAACAACTTGTCCATGTCGGTGTAAACCGCCTTGCTAAACACGCCGGAAGTAAACGATGTGGCTAACCCTAGGTTCGTTCGCAACGTGGCCCAACTGATTCCTTGGTAGGGCGCAAGTCGTGTCATCGCATAGAACAGGTAAACCAACACCGGCAACAAGCACACGTCCAACAAGACGACCAGCAAGAGCATCGACTTCTGTCCAGTGACAAACAATGCAAAAGCAACGATTGCCTTGACGGCTGCAATCGCGACATTGATCATCGACGTCCGCACAATTTCGCGTCGTGCTTGGTGAACTCTTGCCAGTACAAAACACCCTCGCACCAAAGTCAATTCAGCTAGTGCCAGACCCAGCATCAAATACCATTCGATCCACTCGGTCGAATCCATCAGCAAACAAACCAGCGCCAAGGCAAGCGACAGTGGAATGCCCAAGAAAATCGTTGCGGCAACCGAGTTCGTCGCCCACAAACCAGTTTCGCTTCGGTCTTGGCTGACGCGTATCAATGCGACCTCGGCGTAACCGATTCCAGCAAACGGGGACACCAGATTGATGGCTGCTAGAGCAGCAGCGAACTGACCGAACTGCTCGACGCCCAACATTCTTGTCAACACAAGAAAGTAGCCCATCTGAAACACCATCTGCGCCACATAACCGCCCGCGAGAACGGCGGAAGCTTGGGCGTGATTGCGAGATCCTTTGGCGCGGCGAGTCGCAAATCCGACAACTCGTTCTCGCAGCGACACGTGCCCGGGTGAATCAACCCGTTCGCGATCGTCATCGCCAGTTTGGCTTGGCCCAGTCGGTTCGCTCATCCGAATCGGATCGTCAAACCGTTCGCCGAACCAGCGGCCGACAAACAATCGGGCAACGATTGGTACACCGCAAGAACATTCTCGTACGGCTGTTCGCGATCAAATGGTTGAAACTTTAGCACAGCAGCATCGCCCGTCACGTTGCTGCACTCGACTGCGTAGCAAACGTAATCCGCCGGCAACACATCCAGAATGGACGGCGCGGCTTCAGATGCAGACGATTGATTTGAACCGCCTCTGTCGATCCGATACTCAAAGATTAGCGGACACTTTTCGCGATCTAGCAAGTCCACCATCCCTTCGATGGCCGCATACTCAGCACCCTCGACGTCCAATTTGATCACGGAGATTTCGCGAATCAAAAGCGAACGAACGATATCTGAGATCCGACGTGGAATCGACAGCATTTGCAGATCGCTCGATTTCACTTGGTTCCATTCCGCATGCACGGATGCAGCGCCGGTGTTCCCAACCGGTGTGTGAATGGTCAAATAATCTGACGTCCCCTCACCCGTCAATGGAAGACTTTCCGAGGCGACCGCCGCGTGAACGACGGTGTAGGGCAACGGTGCATTGAGCGTCAGATTGTAACAAAGTTCGGAAATCGCCAATGTTGACGCATCCACGCCGACCGTGTGAATACCCCGCTGCGCAACCGAAATCGAAGTATCACCAATGTTCGCGCCAATGTCTAAATAGAACGCGCGTGGATTCTGGGCACTCATCGCAATCGCAACCAGTGCAGGTGCCAAATCGAAGTATCCGTCCATGAAAATTCGATAGCCGATGTGGTCGCCCAAGTTGACTCGCATCGACTCGCCCATCAGCCCTTCAACGCGAATGAACTTCGTCGGAATCGCAAAGTTCGAATGGCGACTGATGCTGTTTGGATCCAGCAACGAATCGAGCGGCTTTCGTAATTTTGAAAATGCCGGTGTCCGATACACCCATCGAAACAACTTCATGATGGGATAGCAGCGACGAACCAGAAGCATGACGAATAGCAATGCCTTGACGAGCGGCGAGTTTCCACGGCGATCGTTGTTGTTCATAGAGCATCCGAGTGTCTTGGACCGCTTGCGTTTTCGCCACGAAAATCGTGGCAAACCAACCGGCGACCCGTTCAAAACGGCGGGTTATACGCGAGATAAGTGATTTAGCGAAAGTCCATTTTGTCGCCGACTGCCTATGCCGGTACCAACATTGGCCTTTTCAGATTTAGGAAAGTGGCTCTAGAGTTGCTCGACATCCTCACGATCCGCAGCTTCGTCCTCGCTCTTTTGGTTGATCCGTCTGCCCATGAAAGTCCTGCAAATTGTCGCCGATGGCGTTCCGGGCGGCGGGACGACGAATGTTCTGGCGCTGACCGAAGATCTGCTGGCCCAGTCTGTCGAGGTCACTTTCTGCAGCCAAAAAGATTCGTATGCGATCGACGAAGCCCAAAACCTGGGTGCTGACGTTTGCAACGGGATCGACTTTTTCAGCAGTCGGCTGAGTCGCCGCGTCGTTCGCGACTTGCACGATGCCGTCAAGCGTATCAACCCCGATATCATTCACGCGCACGGCGGGCGAGCCGGTTTTGCGCTCGTCCGGGGCGGTGATCACGAGCGACTCTCGCGGTCACTGTATACCGTCCGCGGCTATCAGTTCTATTTCAAACCGGCTCCGCTTCGATACCTGGGAAAGCGAGCCGAACGTCACATCAGCCGGTCCGTCTACAAGACCGTCCATGTTTGCGAAAAGGACCGCGAAGTTGGATTGCAGCAGGGACTCGTCTCCGGTGCATCGAACAGTATGGTGATTCGCAATGGCCTGCGGTTGTCCGATATCCCGATTTACGACGGGCCTCGAAATCCAAAGGACGTTGCTGTCCTAGGGCGGCTGACTCACCCTAAAAACCCCGAACTGGTTCTTGACCTAGCCGTTCGATTGGCGGACGACGGTTTCGTTTTCCATTTGATCGGTGGTGGCGACAAAGAAGCCGAAGTCCGCAGCCGAGTCGAACGTGAAAACATCACGAACGTTCGCCTGTATGGTCATCGCAGTCGCGAAGAAGGTTTGAAAATCATGTCGAGCGCTGGCTCGTTCCTGCTGGCCAGTCGGTCCGAGGGGCTGCCGATCGCACCGGTCGAAGCCATGGCGATGGGATTGCCGGTCGTGATCAGCAACGTCAATGGTTGCACCGAAGTGGTTCGCGACGGAATTGAAGGCCGAGTCGCACCGAGCGAAGATCGCGATGCGTTTGTCGCGGCACTAAGAGCGGTGATCGATGAACCGGAGAAGACTCGCCAGTTGGTTGAAAACGGAAAGATCCGCGTGGCGACCGAATTCACTCGTGACCGCGTCGTTCAACAGCATCTTCAGCTCTACGATGAATGCCTCAATCGGTAACCCATTTGACTCGCCCGGTTCGTTCGCGAGTCACCAACTCGTGCCCAGCACCGGCTAGCATGACGGCATCCGCATCACGACAGGGCTGAAGAGCCGAGAACCCACGAAGCCCCCCGGACGCATAACCGCGCCGGCCAGGATCGTGGCAAAACGTCGCGGATGCTATCCGAAGAGCCAGGGCGTGACAGCGTGGGCAATTCGATGGTATTGGGACAATGACCAATGGGGGCTATATTCGCGGCCATGCGCTGAAGGGCACAAGTTACCGATCAACCGTAATCCTCACCACGATTCCTCGCAGAACACACGTTCGTGAAATACACGCTCACGCTTGGCGCCGCACTGCTGGCAAATTGGCTGTTGTGGTCAGGCCACTTCGATAATCCATTCCTGATTGGAATGGGGATCGTGTCGTGCGGTGTCAGTTTGTGGTTGTCGCGACGGATGGAGATTGTGGACGAAGAAGGCGCACCGGCGCAGTTAGGTGTTCGGCCCTTCACTCACTATGCACCATGGTTGATCAAGGAGATCGTGGTATCGAACATCCAGGTTGCTAAGATTATTTTGTCTGCGAAAATGCCGCTCAGACGCAACATCGTGATGGTCAAAGCCAGTCAAAAGAGTCCCCTTGGGCGTGTGATCATGGCCAACTCGATCACGCTAACGCCGGGCACCGTTTCGATGGACTTGATCGGTGACAAAATCAAAGTCCATGCGTTGTCACTTGAAGATGCCGAAGAAGACATGTCGGGCGACATGGACCGCCGAATCACGCGGTTGGAACGAGAGAGCTCGCAACGCCCCGAAACGTCTCCTGATCGTTCGAGTACCAAGTCATGACGATCGATATGTTTGGAGTCGCAAGCGCCGCGATCATCGTCACGATGGTGTTGGCCCTCATCCGAGCCGTGCTTGGGCGGACGGTATTTGACCGTGTGCTAGCGCTGAACATGTTCGGGACCAAGACGGTGCTGCTGATTTCCGTGGTCAGCTTCATGACGGACCGAACGGACTTCCTAGACTTGGCGCTGATGTACAGCCTGATGAACTTCATCGGCATGGTCGCGTTGTTGCGATTCACCACCATGTCCGCTACCCCGTTCAACAAAGAGTGCGAGTGATGGTTTTGGACATCCTCAGTTGGGTATTCCTATTGTCCGGGTCGGCGTTTTCGATCATTGGTGGAATCGGAATTGTGCGTTTGCCGGAATTCTTTTCACGCATGCACGGCGCTGGAATCACGGACACGATGGGGGCTGGATTGATCACGATTGGTTTGATGTTTCAGGCCGATTCGTTCTTGGTTGTATTCAAACTGTTTGCGATTCTGTTTTTTCTGATGGTCACTAGCCCTAGCTCGTGTTATGCACTTGCGCACTCGGCATTGGTCCACGGCTTGAAACCGGTACTTGATGTGACCAAACCAGGTACCACCAATTCGACGGCATCCAACGAAGAAGGATCCGGCTCATGATGCTGATTGAGTTTGCGATTCTGGGATTGCTGGTAACCACAGCGGTCACGATTGCTCGCATGCGAGACTTGTGGGCCGCGATCATGTTTACGGGGATCTACAGCTTCCTGTCGGCAAGCTGGATGTTGCTGTTGGACGCTCCCGACGTCTCGTTCACCGAAGCCGCCGTCGGTGCGGGCATCTCGACCGTTTTGATGCTCAGCACGCTGTCGCTAACCGGCAAAGAAGAGAAAAAAGCGAAGCGTTTCGCGCCGATTCCGTTCTTGGTCGTCACCGTGACTGGCGCGGCTTTGATCTACGGCACGCTGGACATGCCGCCGATGGGCGACCCCAACGACCCAATTCACTTGCACCCCAACCCCGGTTTCGTCGAGCGATCGCAAACCGATATGCACGGAATGCCAAACGTGGTGACCGCCATTTTGGCCAGCTATCGCGGATACGACACACTGGGTGAAACAACGGTTGTGCTGACGGCTGGAATCGCAGTCCTGTTGATCCTGCGGCGCGGCAAAGAAGAACGGGTGGAGATCGAACCATGACCGACTTTCCGATCATTCGCGTCGTCACGAAACTACTGATCCCGTACATCTTGCTGTTCGCGTTCTACGTTCAACTGCACGGTGACTATGGCCCAGGCGGTGGATTCCAAGCGGGCGTCATCTTTGCCGCCGCAATCATTCTGTATGGATTGGTGTTTGGGCTGGCCGCGGTCAAAAAAGTAGCGCCGCCAATCGTTATCGAAAAGTTGATGGCGGCAGGGGTGCTGGTGTACGCAGGCACGGGTATTTTGACGATCGCACTTGGCGGCAATTTCCTGGACTATGACGTCCTGGAGCATCACTTCTTGACGGACTATCACTTCCCCAGCGGACAGCACTTGGGCATTTTCTTGGTCGAATGTGGCGTCGGAATTACGGTCACGGCCGTGATGACGATGATCTTTTACTCCTTCGCAGGTCGGAGACAAACGCCATGAACATCAACACGCTATTTTCCAACGCCGGCGTCCTTGCTTGGCAGTTCCAAGGACTCTTGAACTACTGGGTCGTTGTGGTTTTGATGATGATCGGTTTTTACATCGTCATCGCGCGAGGCAATTTGATCAAAACGATTTTGGGGCTGAACATTTTTCAGACGTCGGTGTTTCTGCTGTACATTTCGATGGGAAAAATCAACGGCGGAACCGCACCGATTGTTCCGCCTCATTTGGTGGCCAGTCACGGCGAGGCCGCTGGCCATGGTGATGCGGTTGCCAGCGCCGAGGCGGCAAACCATGGTCATGCTGCGATCGATGAACATGCCGAGCTCGCAACCGAAGCGGCGGGGATGATCTATTCGAATCCGCTACCGAGTGTCTTGATGCTGACCGCAATCGTGGTGGGCATCGCCACGACCGCGACGGCGCTGGCGCTGATCGTTCGGATCCGCGAAGACTATGGCACGATCGAAGAAGACGAGATTCTTCAAATCGATCGCGCGGGAATGGATGGTAACCCGTGATCGAAGCACATTTGCCTGTACTGTTGATCGTGCTGCCGATGATGGCAGCCCCGCTTTGTGTGTTGGCTGGCAACCGCAAGGCCGCTTACGCGATCGCGCTGCTGACCACGCTTGCCACGCTGGCCATCGGCATCCGTTTGATGTCGACGGTACTTTCGACCGGGGCGATTCACTACGAAATCGGCGGCTGGAAACCTCCCTACGGCATCGAATACGTCGTCGACTCGTTTAACGCATTTGTCATTCTGATCGTCTCGGCCATGGCGGCGATCACGATGGTGTACGCACCGCCAAGCCTCGACAAAGAAATCTTGCCGTCGAAGCACTACCTTTTCTATGCCACGTTCTTGCTGTGCATGACTGGCCTGTTGGGGATGTGCGTGACGGGTGACCTGTTCAACGTATTTGTGTTCCTCGAGATCTCGTCGCTATCGTCG
>JBAUHR010000689.1:0-5305 GCA_049680385.1 Rubripirellula sp.
CGACTACGTCCTCAGTCGCATGTCGGACCAGGACTCTCTGTACGTCGTTGAATACCCAGGGTACGGATCGCGCGACGGCAAACCCAGCTTCGAATCGTTCAACCAAGCGGCAGCCCAGGCGTATCAAATTTTGCGGTCACGATATCCCAACAAGCCGATTTGTGTCCTCGGGGAATCAATCGGCAGTGGCCCAGCCTGCTCTCTTGCCCAGCAAGAAACGCCGCCGGACAAGATCGTGTTGGTGGTTCCCTTTGACTCGCTACAGAGCGTTGCGTCAGAGCGGTTCTTCTTTCTTCCTGTGCGACTGTTGCTGCTTGACAACTGGGACAATGTGGCGGCACTGAGGGATTACGCTGGACCGATCGATGTTTTTGCAGCCAATGGCGACACCATCATTCCGATCAAACACGCCAAGACGTTGGCCGATCAAATTCCCAATGCTCGCCTCATTCCGTTCGCGGGCGGTCACAACGATTGGTCCCTCAGCAAGACCGTCGAGATCAAACGATGATCGCTTCCTTAAAGGCTCAGCAACAAATGGTGAACTCATCAATGCACTTGCGAGTCTGCCCATCTTCGTTGTGCCCACCGCCGATACTCAAGATCATGCCAATCAGACAACTTAGAAAGCAACGAACGCTACTTGTAATCGTGCTTGTGATGTTTGCCATCGCGGGATTCGTATGGTCCGTCGTCAATTTGCAGCGCGGGATCAAATCCGCCTACTACGAATGGGGCATTACCTGCATCATCGCCTCCTACGCCGAAGACCACAACGGAGTCCCTCCGCGCAACTGGGACGATCTAGTCGGTTACGAGTACCACACTCACTACCTTCCCGAACCACGGACCATGCAAGCGGCGGCACAGCATGTCTCGGTCAAGTTTTCCGCACTTCACGCGTTCCACAATGGTAAAGCATCGAAGCTACCGATCGATGTTGTGAAGCCGATCCGTGGATTCGAACAGCACTGGATTGCTCCCAGCACGACGCTAGAACGATACTTTCGCGATGGCGAGCGTCCACACGGTTCGTTCGACGGCGAATACGCTGACCAACAACGCAACCATTCCACTGGGCGAGATTAACCTAGCCCTGATCGGTACAGCGGTTTTGAGCACGCCAAACCCTGCCGTCATAGAATGGCATCCATTACCAGCGAGTTCGTGCACTTCAAAATTTATGGAACCGCCATGGCACTACCTTCACCAACGATCGTGTTCCGATCGCACTTGATCAGCGAGGCCAATGCAATGGTCGCACACCTTCGCGACTGCGGTCTTCATGCGGCCCTGGCACCCGACAACATCGCTGGCCCGCTCGGAGCATCACCCATCGCGGGACCGATCCATCAAGTGATGGCAAGCGACTGTGACGCGGATGCCGTCTTGGCAGCCATTGATTCGTTCGCAGGCAACGGAAGCGTCAGCAAATCTGGTGGATTCTGCTACGAGTGCGGTCTCGCTTTCGCTGAACCGGTGACAGTCTGTCCCAGTTGTGGCGGATCGATCGAGGAACCCGAGGAATCGCCAGACCGATGACGCAAAGTTTTGACGTCGATCGTGGATACCCGCCCCGAGCTGATCACGTTAGAATGAACACTGATGAGCGGCGGGCACTCCCAAACGCCCCGCCAGCGTCACCCGACGCCAATCGGAGAACGCTGAAAACATCAAGACATCCGTAATTTACGGCAAGCCCTGGTGGTGGAATTGGCAGACACAGCAGATTTAAAATCTGCCGGGCGGTTACGCCCTTGCGGGTTCGAGTCCCGCCCTGGGTATTGTTTAGGGGTTTGAGTAGCGGATTCTCGCTTTTGGCCTCCTTTTCTTGACGGGCTTTGGCTTGGATCGTCACTGATTCTGGCTGCTTGCCATGGGACGCGTGTGCTGCTTCCCTGGTCAGCGGCTTGGACTTTCTTGACTGCTTGACGATCACGACGCAAAGATTCTTGGCGACCGAGTCGTTGTCGCCGCGTGCAGTGGTCGCGGTATGATGTCGATTATTGGTTTGCGGGGCGCAGCGATCTGAACCCAAACTAAGCGATCGCTGATCGCTCTTCAAAAATCGACTTTCCCGGTGGCGGAATTGGCGATTCGTGGCAACTCTGCTTTTAAGGAGAGGTACTGCGGATGGCAATTCTTGCGGCGACACAAATTTGGTCGACGTAAATACTGTCAAAACGGACCGCTGGGTTCCTCTAACTGACTTTGAATGAACCGTGCCGAACGCATCAAACCCAGACCGTGAATCGCCAGACCGTGAATCGATCGAACAATTGTTGGCGTCTGCTCGCGATGGCAATGCCGACGCGCTTGGTGAATTGCTGTCGAGCTATCGAAAGTACTTGGTGTTCCTGGCGCGGACGGGACTGCACAATCACATGCAAGGCAAAGCCGATCCGTCGGATTTGGCGCAAGAGGTTTGTTTGGCGGCGCATGGCAGCATCGAAGAGTTTCGTGGTGAGTCGGCGGAAGAGTTTGCGGGTTGGTTGCGAGGAATTTTGTCAAACATTTTGTCGATGCATGTCCGCCGATACTTGGGGACTCAAAAGCGTGATCCGCGGATGGAACAGAGTCTGAATCAAAGCCTGGCGAGCGCGTCTGGGTTTCTGCATTCAAAAATCGCGGGTGACGTAACATCGCCGAGTCAACATTTCGCTCGCAACGAAGCGTTCTTGCAACTTGCCGAAGCGTTGGAATCACTGCCGCCGGATTACCGACAAGTGATCACGCTTCGTCATGTCGAAGGGCTGCCGTTCGCTGAGGTGGCACGGATGATGGAACGTAGCGTCGACAGTGTTGAAAAACTTTGGGTGCGTGGCTTGGCCAAATTGAAAACGACCATGGGAGAAACTTGATGCCCAACGATGACTTGACCGAAGACGCGCCCATCACACCGCAGCCCGATGGCGATGATGACCAGGTTGTCAACGCTGTCAAGCGTTACATGCGGATGCTCGATCACGGCAACGCACCGTCGCTGGACGAGTACCTTGCCAAGCACGCGGATATCGCGGACCAACTTCGGCCATCGCTCGAAGGGCTGGCGATGATCCATGCGATGGGGCCGCCCAAACCGGCCGCCATGGTCGCACCGGACGCCGAGTTCACCGCAAAACCGATCGGCGATTTTCAAATCGTTGGCGAACTGGGACGCGGCGGCATGGGCGTCGTCTATGAGGCGATTCAGTTGTCGCTTGGGCGACGAGTGGCGCTGAAAGTTCTGCCGTTTGCCAGCGGGCTGGACGAAGTTCGGTTGCAGCGGTTTCGCAACGAAGCTCATGCCGCAGCGGCGCTTCACCACACCAACATCGTGCCTGTGTACGCCGTCGGCAGCGACCGTGGCGTTCACTACTACGCGATGCAATTGATCGACGGACAAACGCTGTCAGATTTGATTGGGAGTGTTCGCGAGTCGAACTCGCCAAGCAAAATCATAAGCGAGAAGTCCAAAGTGGTGGACGCGGGCGAAACGGTTGCCGTGCGCCACACCGAGTCGACGGCGCTGAACACGAATGCGGATCGGCGACGTTACTATCATTCGATGGTACGCATGGCCGTCCAAGCCGCTCACGCACTCGATCATGCCCACGGATACGGCGTCATCCACCGCGACATCAAACCAGCGAACCTGTTGCTGGATTCGGTCGGCAAACTGTGGGTCACCGACTTTGGGCTTGCGCAGGTGCAAGACACAACGTCGTCGCTGACGCGTACCGGCGACCCGATGGGGACGCTGCGATACATGAGCCCCGAACAGGCGTCGGGGAACCGCGCCGTACTGGATCACCGTACCGACATCTATTCGTTGGGCGTGACGCTGTACGAAATGCTGACGCTTCGACCGGCAATTCGCGGCGATGGTTATCGCGAAATGCTGAACGAAATTGCTGACCAAGAACCGCTGTCGCCAAAATCCATCGAAACATCGCTGCCCATCGAACTGGACACGATCGTTCGCAAAGCGATCGCGAAACTGCCCACCGAACGTTACGCCACCGCAGGCGACTTTGCCGATGACCTGCAAAGTTGGTTGGACGACAAACCGATCAAAGCCAAACCGCCAACGACGTTGGAACGACTGGCCAAATGGCGTCGACGCAACAACGGGATCGTCGCCGTTGCCAGTGGACTGTTGCTGGTATCGACGTTGGCATTGTCGGCAACGACGTTGATGATTTGGCGAGAACAACGAGCCACGCGAAGCGCACTAGACCGCGAGACGCAGCAGCGACGTTTGGCGGAACAGAGTTTCCTGCAAGCCCGGTCAGCGGTCGACACGTTTAGCAGTTTGAGTGAAAGCGAACTTGCGTATCGGCCGGACATGCAGGATCTTCGCCGCAGCTTTTTGGAGACGTCGCTAGAATTTTATCGCGACTTCATGGACGCCCGATCGGACGACCAGGCTTTGGCAAGTGATCTAGAAGCGACGTCGGACCGAGTGTCGAAGATGGTCAACGAGCTGACGATTTTGGATAACGTTTCGCTGTTGATGCACCTTGGTGACCGTGCGGTTCAAACAGAATTGTCGTTGAATAACGAGAAGGCGAGAGTGATCGAGAATGCGATCGAAAAGTTCTACTCGCAACGACAATCGATGGCGAATCAGTACCTGGGCGGACTGAATACGGGCAATGACGAGATGACCAATTTGTTGACCGAATTTGACGGTTTCGTATCGGGACAGCTTGGCGATGACCAGCTCACACGCCTGCGTCAGATCGCCCGACAAAAACGGTTGCCATTCACGTTCAAGACATCGGAAGTCGTCACGGCACTCGGCCTGTCGCGCCAACAGCGAATCGACATCAACCGAATCATCAACCAAACTCGGCCCAGCCGCGGCAACGGGCCACCGGGGAATGGGCCGCCAGGCAACGGCCCGATGGGTATCGATGATCCATCGCGAGGTTTTGGGTTCGGCCAAGGCGGTCCACCGCCTGGTGGATTCGGCGGCGGCGACGGACCACCGCCTGATGAATTCGGCGATGGCGACGGACCACCGCGTCGGTTCAAACGCGACGATCGCCGGCCGCCCTATGACATGTGGCGATCGGCAGCAACGCTGAACACGGTGAACCACATCATGGACATTCTGACGCCGGAACAAAAACAGAAGTGGGATGAACTGGTTGGCGAGCCATTCATGGGTTAGCGCAGGCCGAAACAGAGAGCGTGGACCCGCGACTCCGTTCGCGTGGATACGAACGGCAAAGCAGTTCTTAGAGGAAGACACCGTACAGCCTGCGAGCGAAGTCGCGGGGCCACTAAGGGTGATTCGAAACGAGCACCTCTCTTTGCC
>JBAUHR010000690.1:0-8362 GCA_049680385.1 Rubripirellula sp.
CAACACCATCGCTCACACCATCGGCGCGGCGGGCACCGGAGCTCAGATTTTGAAGATCGGGGGCAGCGAATGGGTCGCCGCGGGCAGCGTCATCATCACGGTGCTGATCCTTGTGCTTAGCGAGATCATTCCGAAGAGCTTGGGGGCTGCCTATGCCAAAAAACTTGCACCGTTCACCGCGTGGGCTATCCAGGCAATGATCTGGATCACGCTGCCAGTCATCGTGCCGCTGCAATGGATCAGCCGGGCGCTGGGCGGCGGTCACGGCGCCGTGATGACTCGGGCCGAGTTCGCGGTGACCGCCGAGCTTGGCGGAACGGCGGGCGTTTTAAAACCGGCCGAGAATCTTGTGATTCGCAATCTGCTGACTCTTGGACAAGTCACCGTTCACGACGTGATGACGCCGCGACCGGTAATGTTCACTCTGTCTCGCGAGCTAACGGTAACCCAAGCACTAGCCGAGCATCCAGAGATTCGTTTTAGTCGGATTCCGCTGCACCAAGGCAACTCGGATCACTTGGTCGGCCACGTGACTCGGCATGCCATTTTGAAGGCATCACATCGCGAGCCAGGCGAACAGACGCTGGGCGATTTGATGAAACCGCTTGGCGAAGTCCAAGAAACCGAAAGCGTCGCGACAATCCTTGAACGCATGACGGCCCAGCGGGAACACATCGTTGCCGTGAAAGATGAATTCGGCGGCACCTCGGGACTCGTTACACTTGAGGACTGTATCGAGACCTTGTTGGGGGTCGAGATCGTTGACGAGACCGACAGCGTCGAAGACATGCGTGAAGCCGCAAGGACGCTGATGGCGCGGCGACGCGAAGAAGTTGACGAATAGAGTTGCCGCTAAATTTTGCCACCGTCTGAGGACCTAGCATTGGACCCCAATCAAGACGCCGACCAACTAAACCTGCTTGCGATCTTTCACTACATCGTTGGCGGCTTGGTTGGCATATTTTCGTTGTTTCCGGTAATTCACCTTGCCGTTGGAATCGCGATCCTAGCTGGCGTTTTTGATGACGGAGGCCAGAGTTCACCGCCGGCTTTCATGGGGTGGGTGTTCGTTTTGTTTCCGCTTGTCATCATCGTCATGGGACTGGCGATGGCGACTTGCATTGCGATCGCGGGCCGGAAACTCAGCCGACGGACGGGGCATACTTTTTGCCTAGTGATCGCGGGGCTTGAGTGTTTCTTCATGCCGTTTGGTACCGTCCTGGGTGTGCTGACGATCGTAGTGCTGGTGCGCCCATCGGTGAAGTTGCTGTTCGGTGCCCCTAGTGCCCCCGGTGTCCCCAGTGTCCCCGCCAGCACAGACAACGCGACGCCATGGAATGCACCGGAGCAGTGATTTCTGGATCATGGCGTTCTCGCAGGACTCGTCGGCTCTAGACGTGGCTTGATTTGATTCCCCTCTCGTTTCGGAGACCTGCCATGACTCGCACACTTGCGATTGTTGCCTTTGCGTTGCTGGCCCAGTGCCACCTGATTGCTGCCGACATTGTTGCACCAGTCCCAGTTCCAGCTCCTGTGCCGGCTGATCATTCAACCGTTCACATCGTGTTCATTGCGCCTGTCGAAAGTTACTCGCCGGTCACAGGACGTGTTGGCCAGAACGGAAAGCCCGTGCCGATGGCGCGAGCAGGCAATGCGATCGTGCCCTTCGATACGCTCAGCCCCGTTTCAATCACGATCAACGCCAAGTTTTCGGGACATGCGATGTTTGGCTATTCGACGGTGTCGCCCGTGTTCGTGCTGCCGTCTGGCAATCACAAATTTGACTTTCAGTGCGATGGATACAAGCCGGTCACGCAAAGTCTGCACGTACTGGGAACGGGCAGCACCCAGTATTTGGTCGTGAAGCTGCATCCATCGGTGAACGAGACGGCAAGTCCAGTGAGAGCGACGACGCGAACCAACTAGCCAGTGATCAACTTGAAGAGGTCACCGATGCTGCGATGGGCTTCGATAGGGTGGCGAAGACGTTGCTCGGTTCGTACGTGATAGTGGTTCTTGCGTCCCACCTTTTCCCGTTGAATGAAGCCACCTTCTTCGAGGTCCTGCACGATTCGCTGGACACCACGCTCAGTAATGCCGACCTGCAGTGCGACTTCTCGCAGCACCATGTCTGGGTTTCCGTGTAGCAGAATCAGAACGTGGGCGTGGTTGGTCAGAAATGTCCAGCGGTTGGTCGGTTCGGCTGCGCTCGCCTTGCTGGCCGCCTGAGCGTTAGAAGTTGCTTTTGCCATCGTTCGCACCCGCCTTTTGGGTTGTTCTCTCAGTGTTGGCCCCTGGTCCGAAATCCCGAAATGCGACCCGCCAGCCTACCGATAAGCTTACCGCCCAATTCACGAAAGTAAATTCACGAAACATTTTTCCGCAGGAAACACCTGACTTTTACGGCAATTTTTGCATTTCTCAGCCGTCGCGCCTCAAGAATTCGAACCTCCGCTGACGAACCTCTATTTACGACACTGATTTCGTGTATTACTATTCGCGAAACCAAACCCGTTAACTGGAGTTCGTGCAATGAGCGATGCGTTTCCGATCTTTCTGTGCCTTCCCGCTGCGATCCTGGTCGCGTTGGTCGCGGTGCCCAACGCCTGGGCCAATTCGCGAGTTGGCAAGTTTCGGCGGGTTGTAACGCTGATTGCCGGCCTTCAGTTCGCTGTCGCAGGCGGGTTCGCCATTGCCCAGGCGGTTGGCTGGATACCGATCACTCATTCAGTGCTGGCGAGTGTTTCGGGCGAACTGCCGATCGCCGTGTCAGTTTATTACGACGGTGTCGCTAGCTTGATGCTGGCTCTGGTTAGTTTTGTTGGCTGGGTGATCTGCCAGTATTCGATCCGGTACCTCGATGGTGAAGCGACCCAAGGTCGTTACTTTCGATGGACCGCTTTCACGATCGGCGCGGTATCGCTGATGGTGATCTCGGGCAACTTGCTGATGTTCGTCGCGGCTTGGGTCATGACGAGTCTGGGATTGCATCAGTTGCTGATGCACTATGGACACCGCCCCGCTGCCGAGCGAGCCGCGTGGACGAAGTTCACGATCAGCCGCGTTGGCGATGCGGCTCTGATTGGTGCGATCGCGATCATCTACAGCGAATTCAAAACGCTCGACTTTGCCGAACTGTTTGCCGCCGCGGGCTCGCTGGCCACGACTTCACCGGCAATGCAAGTCGCCGGTTTCTTGCTGGTCGCCGGTGCGGTGACAAAGTCGGCTCAGTTCCCGTTTCATACCTGGTTGCCACAAACGATGGAAACGCCAACACCAGTTTCTGCGTTGATGCACGCTGGAATCGTTAACGCGGGCGGTTACTTGATGATTCGAACTAGCCCATTGGTGTCGTTAACCCCTTGGGCGATGACGACTCTTGCGATCACCGGTGGGTTCACTGCATGTTTCGCCGCCGTGGTGATGTTGACTCAGACGAGTGTCAAGAAATCGCTTGCCTACTCAACGATTGCTCAAATGGGATTCATGATGTTGCAGTGCGGGCTAGGAGCCTTTTCGGCAGCGATGCTTCACATCCTCGCTCACTCGCTTTACAAGGCTCATGCGTTTCTAAGCAGCGGCAGCGTGATTGCCGAACGCGGATCACTCGTGGGCGCGGCACCGACCAAGGTCTCGGTGCCCGGCGGCAAGCTCGCGATCGCTGGGATCGCAATCGTCGCGATGCTTGGTTTGTCGTTCACTTTGTTTGGGATCGATCCGCTGACCAAGCCGGGCGGCCTGCTGTTGGGCGGCGTGCTGTGTTTGGCGCTGACGCACTGGGTCGGGCAAGTGATGCGAAGCAGTGATCACGGACTATTGATCCGTGCGATGACGACAGCAGGCGTGTTGTGCGTGATTTACTCAGTCAGTTTCGTTGCGGTAGACAAGATCGTCGCAGCGAGTCTGCCAGTGCCAAGTGCCCCGGCACTGGTGTGGCTCGTTGCGGCGATCGTCGCGGTTGGATTCGCCGGCTTGCTTGCCCTTCACACCGCGTTGACGACCGGCCGCGGGATGGCTGGTTTGAGCAAATGGCACATCCACGCATCCAACGGTTTTTACATCGAATCCTCGTTGCGACGAGTTTTCGGACCGCTCTTAAATACGTAGCACGAGCCTTCGACCTGCAAACCGTTTCAATCAACAGGCTCTTTTCCTAAATCGCAAATCAATACTTCGGGAATCAAAATATCATGTCAACGACTCAAACCACCGCCCAAGACAACGCTCAAGACACCTTCGTACCGCCTGCCTACGATACCCCGCACATCGCACGTCAAATCAGTGACTTAATCGCCGAAGTATCCGAAGTGATCGCGCCGGTTTGGCCACTGAAAGATTACGTTGCGGTGAACCCGTATGCGGGTATCTCGCACCGATCGTTCATGGACGCTCGCGCATTCTTGAAAGTGTTTTCGGACTGCGAATCGCTGATGCCACTGGAACACTACGCGGCCGAATTTCAACAGGGAAAATTCACGATCGCCGACATCGATGCTGCGATTGCAGAACTGTCGACATCGGCGTTTTCTCAGTCGCAGACGGCCGTCAAGATCGCTGAGAGTTTGAAGGCAACAAAACCGATTGCTGTGACGCGAGACCAGCCGGCGGCGAAGCCGAATCACGATCGCCCTATCCGCACCATCGCCGAGTACGCGAACAACACGTTGGACGTAGACTGGACCGAAGCGATCGTCGAAGAAGTGTCCAAGTACTGTTCATCGCACTATGACCAAAACCAATCAACGTGGTCGAGTCCGAACCAGGATCTGACGCTCTATCAAGCATGGCGAACGGCGGCAGCGCACGATCGAAATATCGAGATTCTGGGTTTGAGCGGATTTCGCAAGTACGTCGCCTCGATGCCGCACACGCCCGAAGCCGCGATCGTGCATTCGTTACAGCAGTTGGGAGTTCCACAGCCGCTTTGGTCAACATTCCTGCTGTGCCAAGCGTTCTCGATTCCGGGCTGGAGCGCGTGGGCAAAGTACCAATCAAGCTGGAAGGATGCCGAGTGTGTCGAGAACAATGACTTGGCTGGATTGCTGGCGATTCGATTGGCGTATGACGCAGCGCTTTCAAAAGCCAAGTCGTTGAGCCTGAATTGGACTTCGCTGGTGGACAATGGAACCGTGTCGTTCAAATCTCAGTGGACGTCGCCGGGCGATGACTCGGCGGTGCGATACGTGTTGCTGCGAGCGAGCGAAATTGCGTATCGCGACGAACTTTTAGAATCACTTTCGATTTCGGATTCGGACTCGCAGGTTGCCGATGCGAACGATTGCAAACTGGCGCAAATGGTGTTTTGCATCGACGTGCGATCCGAACGAATTCGTCGTCAGCTTGAAACTCAGTCAAGCGATGTCGAGACATTCGGTTTTGCAGGTTTCTTTGGGATGGGATTCGATTTCGCCAAGTTGGGTCAAAACTGTGGTGACTCGCACTTGCCGGTCCTATTGAAACCACAGTTCAAGGTACGCGAAGGAATCCACGAAGCGGACGCGACAACCGAGATGAACGCGATCGCCGTTCGATCACAAACTCGATCATGGCGCAAGCTGTGGAAGAATTTTCAGACATCGGCGATCGGCTGTTTTTCGTTCGTTGAAACGACCGGTTTGTTTTACGGATTCAAGCTTCTGGGTCGATCGATCGGCCACACGCCTTGGTCGGCCGACGAGTCGGTGGACGGGCTGTCGAAACAAGATCACAAGAAGCTCGGTCCTACGCTTCACGGTTTGGATGAACAGGGCATCACTGCATCCGATCTCGCCAATCTGGCCGAAGGGATGTTGCGAAACCTCGGACTGACCAAGGACTTTGCGAAACTGGTTGTTTTTTGCGGACATGCGTGTCAAACGGAAAACAACCCTCTTGCTGCTGGACTGGACTGTGGTGCTTGCGGCGGTCATTCCGGTGAACCCAATGCACGCTTTGCGGCGCTGCTGTTGAACCAACCCGACGTTCGCGCAGCGTTGGCTGAACGAGGGATCGCCATTCCCGACGGCACGTATTTTCTCGGAGCCTTGCACAACACGACAACGGATTCGATCGATTTCTTTGACGTCGACAAGGTGCCCAGCGAGTTGCAGTCCGACCTGCAGGAACTGACCAATAGCTGTGCCGCAGCAACGAAGCAGACACAGACCGAACGATTGCCGCATCTTGCCAGTGGCTCGTTGGCCGATCTGGTCAAACGCGCGAGTGATTGGTCCGAAGTGCGACCCGAATGGGGTTTGGCGGGCAATGCCGCTTTCATCGTCGCGCCACGTTCGGTTACGAAGAACGCGAATCTTGACGCTCGTTCGTTCTTGCACAGTTACGATCATACGCAGGACGAAGGCGGTAAGGTGCTGGAAACGATCATGACCGCGCCGATGATCGTCGCCAACTGGATCAACATGCAGTACTACGCGTCGACCGTTGACAACCATCACTTTGGCAGCGGCAACAAAACGGTTCACAACGTTGTCGGCGGCTTTGGCATCTTGTCGGGCAACGGCGGCGATTTGATGACCGGTTTGCCATGGCAATCTTTGCACACCGGCAAGAACTACCAACACTTGCCGATGCGATTGCAAGTTGTGATCGCCGCACCACTCGAAATGATCGATCGAGTGATCGCAAAACACGAAATGGTTTCGAACCTGCTCGACGGTGGGTGGCTACACCTGGTTGCGATCGCAGACGGCCAAACCTATCGATATGGTGAAGGTGCCAACTGGCAGCAACTTGACGAAGCAAGTACTGCCAGCCTTGTCGAAGCGTGAATCGTGTAGGCATCGTTACAAAAATGCGAGAATCGCCTGGCGGGCCTCTACGGCGTCCAACGATTCGAAGGCTCCGCCGTAGCGATCTTCCGTAAAATTTTAAATCGCCGGCAAGGCTCCGAGAAATCGACGCTTTCAACGCTGGCGAAACGAACAAATCCACCTTTCTCAAGACACGCGATCACACTCTTTCCAGACCACCATTGCCTCCCCAAGAGCCAATGGTCGCTGATGAAAATGTTTGAACGCCACCCAAATCCCCAGCCGATCATTTCATCCTCCCGCTTGCGGGAGAGTCGGACGCGGTAGCGGCCGGAGAGGGCCGATTTGGTGGAGCTTACGGGTTCATTGATGGAATCCCTCGTAGCCCTCTCCGCTCGATACGCGTATCTCGATTTGACCTTAGGATTTGCAGCGTCGCTGGAGCCGCAAGACTTCGGTGAATTGCCGAGACGTCTGAATGCTTGCGAATCCAGCTACCCTAAGATTCAATTTAGATGCAGCACTCGTGGCTAGCAGCTAGTGGCTAGCGGCCTTCGCGAAGGCGATATCCCAGCAGATCGTCGAGATCAGGTTCGGCTTCGATCGCTTTTACCGTTCGCTCGATGTCGTAGACGACTCGGCGGAATTCAAGCTTCTCGTCGTCATAGATGGCGTAGCAACTTCTTGGGTCGCCGTCACGCGGTTGCCCCACACTGCCAACGTTTACCAGAAGTCGCTGATCTTTGTCGGCGACTGAGTAGCCGAAGCCTGTGTCGATTGGGCGAATGAACCGCAGATCGCTTGTGAAGACGCCGGGGACGTGAGTGTGTCCTTGGAAACACAAGTGCGTGACCAGCGAAAACAGCTTTTCCATCTTCTTGATGTTTTGCGTGTCTTCGGGAAAGACGTATTCATTGGTGGGACTGCGTGGTGAACCGTGGACGAACATGGTGTCGCCTTCATCAACCATCCGTGGCAAGGAACACAGGTACTTCATCCGTCGTTGGCTGGCTTCGGGGCCATCGTTCCCGCATTCGATTTGCGATCGAGTCCAAAAGATGGCTTGCTCGGCGGCGATATTGAATCCTTCGGGATCGAAAAGCGCGCTGCTGTCGTGATTTCCCAAAACACAGAAATCAAATTCCATGACTTGATCAAGACACTCGCATGGCGACGGACCATATCCAATCACATCACCCAAGCAAACAATCCGATCCACATTCTCGCCGCGAACGTCTTCCATGACGGCTTCGAGTGCGGCTAGGTTGCCGTGAATATCGCTTAGGATGGCAGTTCTTGTCACATCAACGTCCGTGCTTCAGACGATCGCCCAGGGCGTCGGACAGATCGGGAATGTTGTAGATCTTGTTGGCCGTTTTGTCGCGATCGTAGTCGACACGGCGATAGGTCAGTGATTTTTCATCGGTGTCTAAGATGACGTAACACGACTTGCTGTTGTCATCGCGTGGTTGACCGACGCTGCCAACGTTCGCCAAGATTTTTTCGCGACCGAGTTTGTAGTGGTGGTCACATTCATCAGGCGAGATGAATTCGCATTCAGTCGTAAAGACACCGGGAAGGTGCGTGTGCCCCATGAAGCATAACTGAGAAAC
>JBAUHR010000691.1:0-1898 GCA_049680385.1 Rubripirellula sp.
CCAGCCGTTCACAAACGCTCCACCGGCAACCAGATCCGATCAGCTACGGTTTCATCCGTGTCTATCAGTGTGCATCCGCGGTTCAATAACGACCGCGCACCGTCACGCACTCAGTCGAATAACGGCAGCCGTCACCGAGGACGGACGATTGACTTTCCACTTCAAAAACCGCGCAAGCCGTCCTTCGGTGCACGGCATTGTTACGACCTGTTCTTGGGCGGACGCTTGACATTGCCGTTGGTCCACACGCCAGAGTCCAATCGTAGCAGACCGTGTGGTTTACGTCGAGAAATCGCTCGCGCGTCATCATCAGGAACGGGACAGCCCAGCGCCTCGAATCCGCGTAGCTTTGGAAGCTCAGCCAAGCGACGAAACGCGTGCAGAGACAATCCGCAGCCATTGCAATTGAGCATCTGTATTTTGGGCAATCGCGCAATGCGATCCGCAGCATCATCTGTCAACGGGACGTCGTATAAACCGATGGTCGTAAGCGTTTCGGGAAGATCGGCAGTTGCGATCGCACTTGCGGTGATTGCCGTGCCACCAATGTCGAGTGAAGTTAGCCGGCGAAAACAGCAAATCGCAGCCATCCCGGCATCAGTGAGTGGACACCCTGCGGCCATCAAGAATTCGAGGTCGGCCCAGCTTGAAATTCCGATCATGTGTGCGTCGGTCAGTTGCGCGTCGAGTGCCCAGATTTGAAACGCGCCGTTCACCTGTGCGCCGCTGCCCGCCACTTCGGCGTCAAGACGAGCAACGCGTTCGTCATCCGTCATGGGGAGAAACCATCTGTGTCGTAACGGCACCGATCACCGAGGACCGGCGGTTGAGCATCCATTCGTGAAAACGATCCACCGGTCCTTCGGTGCATCGGATGGTTCCCCGTCAATTATAGAGGGTTCCCGTCTCGGTCGAAGGCCTCGCCGCTGACCTCTTTGTCATCGACATATGTTGCAGTCCATTCGACCTTGCCATTGTCGTAGTAGGCTGTGGATGTACCTGTGCGTTTACCATTGGAGTGGGTTTCGGTAAGCTTGAGTTGGCCATTTTCGTACCAGATTTTGCGAAGGCCATCCGGTTCTCCGTTTGAATACATGCAAACTTCGTGCGTACCATCGAGTAGCCATCGTTCACCGCGACCATCGCTAATCCAGCTTGAACCACGCTGGACCTGCCGTTGTAGAATCCGTTTGAAAACGCCCTCAGACAAGGTAGTAGACGGATTTGCGCCGACAAATTCAATTACGCGAACGCCCGGAGTATCGCCAGTGAATTCACGGGCAAGCATAGCGGAACGCGACACGTCACCGTGAACAGAAGGCGTGCCAACGAAGATCCACTGTTCGTCAGCGAAATCGAGAGTATCTACATTCGAGTCATTCGTCGTAGCAGGAGATTCGCGAGAAGAAGACTTTACATCCATGACTCCCTCGGATTGAAGAAAAGCCCCAAACGCAATTGCGAATCTGGTATCCGGCGGCATCTTCTTGAAGATGTTTGTGCTGAAAGCCTCGTATTGTACCGCAGCCATGTTCAATTGATGCGGTTCCGATACCTTCTTTACGAAGTCATCCGCAGCAACACGCTCGGTAATCAACATGTACAGCATCGTTCCGACCATCGAAATGCGTTCCGCGACCGGTAGTCTGAGATATTCTGCCAATGACATTTCGACTGACTTGGGAACGCGCATGAAATCTGGTGCGTTTGCCCATTCTCGTGTCGCCGCATCTTCATGTGTCAGTAGCGAGATGGTCTTCCGGCTCTGCTCAGAAAGCAGTTTCAACGGAATCTCCTTCTTAACGAGGAGAATCACGTTCTGTTCGTCTTCGCTAAGGCCGATCACAGCGGCCTCTACAACGGAACCTGCGGTCGATCTCAAAGAATGAAGTTGAGGC
>JBAUHR010000692.1:0-7246 GCA_049680385.1 Rubripirellula sp.
CCGTAAGGTCGCGAGGCTTGTTCGTTTGATAGGTTTCGCTATTTTGGTCGCAATCTGGTTACAGCAACGGTCGCGTTGGTTCAAGTTTGTTCCGCCCGATCGTCTGACCAGGCTTGTCCGTCTTTGCGTTGCTCAATCGGGGCAACTACTTGCCTGGTGGCACGTTTTCGAGTGCTTTCAAGCCCTTGGGGTCAGCCTTGATCGCTTCGCTTTCTGCATTGACCGATTTCATCATCTCGGCTTCTGATTCAGCTTGCATGCGGTTGTATTCGTCGATCGCTGATTGCTCGATTCCGTCAGTCACAACGGCGGGCTCGCCGGAGTTACCACAGCCCATCGAAAGAATGCAGGCGAAGCCAAGAATAAAGCTGGCGGTTAATTTCATTGTTACTATCCGGTACGAGAGAATTCTGATGGGACGTTGCTCTTTATCGACTAGCGAATAGGCACGACCGCGATAAACGAAAGCAATCAACACTAACGCGATTGATCGTCGCTTTCCTCCGGTGGAGTCCAGCGCACGCGCGCAGCAAAACGGTTGCTACCGGTGAGTATGAGTCCGCATTTTTTAGACGCCATAGCCGAAGTCAACTTGACATGGCGATTTCTAACTTTAGTTGCCAAGTCGTGTTGAGAATCGGCTTCAGCGGACTGAGACTTAGAGTGCAAGTCGTGGCGATTGAGTCTGGGACGATGTGAGTGTGCCGCAGCGGAGCCGGATAGGTGCCCCGCTGCGATCATGTGTCTGCCTTGTCAGATTGTGTTTGCCGGCGGCCTACTGCAGTGCTTTCGTGTCTCCCTTGCGCATCAGTTCGGCGATGGCATGGATGTTGTTTTCGATTCCTCTTAACTGACTGCCACCGAAGTTCGGTGGGATGGCGGCTGTCGTTTCCATCAGTCGCGCGAACGTTCGGTTCATCAATTTTCGATGAACGCTTCGCAAGAACAGGTCGAGCCAGAGTTTCCAAAGATCGCTTTCGATTGCTGCGTTTTGGCGAATGCACTCGTCGAGTCCCCGTTCGGCTCGCACCGGGTCAAACGTCTTGAACGACTCCTGGTTTCGTGAATTGAACCACTCGGCCGATCGTGCGGCCATTCGCATGTAAAGCAAATCGCTGTACGGTTCTTCGAACATCTTTGACGCCGAAACGGCAAAGCTGGCTGCGTCGCCCGGTTCACCGAACCACTGAGGCATTAGCTTGAACATGATGTTCGTATGTGGCGATAGTTCGCCGGGGTACAGTTGACTAGCCAGTCTGGCTAGCGGGTCGACGTCATCCAAACTGCCTTCGGTTTCTAGTACCACTTTTACCATGCACTCGATCGCCTTCAACGGCGGTCGGTCGGACATGTCCATGACCTTTTCAAGCGATTCTTTCGCCTTCTTTAAATGGTCGCCATACGATTCCCAGCCCGATTGCGATACGGTTGATCCCATCCCCGATCCGCGGTCCTTCCAACCCTGGCTGTAGTGAGCCATCGCATTGACGACCAGCGCGGTCTGGTTGCCGGACTTGACTAACGCGTCAAAATTCTTGATCTCGTCACCGTCGGACGCATCATTTCGAATATCGACGACGCGATATTTGAGCCCCTCGTACAGTTCCGAGCGAAGTGTCGCGGGGGATCCACCATAGCCGAGACGGTTTTGCTTGCTGATGGCGGTCAGCAGCTTTTCAACGACGTCAAATTTTCCGTTTTTCATGAGGTCATATGACCATGACTGGAAACTTCCGAATCCGTAGTGATGCCACGAGTCTCGGTGGGAAATCGCCAAGACACCATCGGTCAGCAAAGCAACGTACTTACCATCACGACTGTGTGAGATCCGCGTGGGGATGTCGTCGAGGATGATCGGAACCGTGTGAGCGCGTTTGGACAACGTAAACCCAAACAAAACAGGTTGCGATTGATTGTCGATCAATCGCGTGCCAACCATCAGACTTGATCGATGTCCCTCGTCTTGGTGTACCGGTGAGATCAGGTGTGGTTTCCAAAACATGTGATACAGATTTGTATCGGTCGTTTGATGGTCGTTGACGTAGTTACAGAAAACGCCATCGCCGTCGACCCATGCTTCGGTGGTGCCAATGAAGGCCACATCCGAGTTAGGGTCAAGTGTGACCTGATCGGAATCAATCTGGTCGATGATCTGTTGATCTTTTAGCAGATAGATTCGCGGGTGATTGTCTACCGTTACTGCAATCCGGTCGCCGGTATCGTTCAGAGCGGCTGCCGATGCGGTGACACGGCTGCCAAGGTTGTAGGGTTTGAAATTACTAAGTCGCGAATCACCGCCGAACAACTTGCCGGATTCACCACGCACAAGAGTCGTGTCGTCGTTGGTGTTGACGAACCAGTCTGCGATTGGTTCGCCAATTCCGGGACACTGTCCGATCACGGATCCATTGGTGCTGCTGATACGTACGATTGTCGACGGCGAAGCAATCATCATGTCTTTGCTGCTGCCGCAAAACCGAACGGCTTGTGCCGGCGCGGCGCCGGAAAACTCACTTGGCAACTTCATGTGTCCGATCAGTTCGCCATCCTCGGTCTTGTACATGGCGATGCCTTGGTCGTCGATCGCGATCATGCGAGTTCCATCCTCAGCGACGTCGAACGCTTGGACGCCTGCGAACTGACCAGGGTTCAATTGAAGTACCGGTTTCAGTCTTGGTTCGGGCGGTTTGTACGCGTTTTTTAGAATCGCAACCAGTGTTTTGTCTTCGCCATCGGTCTTCCATGGCACGACTTCCGACGTTACCGGATCGGGGCAAGGGATACGTCCGTCGAACGACGTGACGTAGCCCATCTGTGGTGGTCGGTCGACTCGGTATCCCTGCTTGGTCAGCGGCCACTGGTATTTGGAGGGATCGTCGGTCGCCACCAATGTCCAGTCGGCTGGCGGTGGCGTCCACTGACTTGGCCGATTGATCGGGTCATCGCAGCCGACCATCAACAGACATGCCAACACTGATAGTGTCTCGATTCGAAACGAAGGATTGGCAAGATTCATTGTTCGGTCTCCTTCGTTCCCGAGAGTATGTCAGATTCATTGATGGGGTCGGGTGGGCTGTCGGCTGCTTCGTCGGTTACGTCATCAGATCCCGTTTCAGCCGGGCCGCTGAACAATCCACCGAGCCACTGCCCAACTTGAACGGCGGCCGGTGCAGACGGCGTCGTTGTGACCGCTGGCGCCGGAACGGCCGGCGACATGAACACTTGCGGTTGTCCGCCCGAGAAAATGATTTGGCCTTGGCCAACGCTTCCCGTACCTCCCTTTGCGATTTGCGAAAACATGCTGACGTCGATCAGTTCGTATTTCTGTGCAGGCTGATCGGCCAGCATGGCGGCGTACAAATTGACGCCTTGGCGTGCCTGTTGTGAGTATTGTTGCTGGGCCAGTCGCATCGCCCATTGCTCTTGGTCTAGCATCCGCCGCGACGAGATCAGCCAAGTCGCCATTTCGGTAGAGAAAGAAGACGGATCGACATCGAAGGTTAACTCTGGCTGCTGCACGATCAGTTCGCGGAACTTCGCTTGGTCGATTTCTGTGTTCCGTAGCCCAACCCATCGCAGCTTGCCGCCTGATGTCATGATCGCGTCGATATGTGCGGCCGTCACGCTAGAATCCGATAGGTCCAGCGCAGAGACTCGGCTTTCCGTTAGCAGTCGTTCAAGTGGCTTGGGATCGATTCCGACGCCGACCAGGGACAGATGTTCAAGGTCGACAAAGTTTGCCAGAAAGTCCAAGTCGGCACGGTTGGCCGAGACTCGGTCGATGACAAGTCGTTTGATCAGAGAACCGCCACATAGGTGAGCGATTCCCTTGCTGGTGATCTTGGTATCGCTGACATTCAGATTCATCAGGCTAGTCAGCGGTGGCCATGACAGCGCGACTTCATCATCAAGTGCTGAACCGGGCAGTGTGATGCTTGTCATACGGTCGTGAATGGGCAGTGACTTTAAACCGCCGGGTGTCACGCTGGGGTAGGCGAGTGTAAGTGTTTCAATCGCTTTGCATTTTGTGATCGCGGTAACGGTTGCGTCGGTGACCGTTGGCCCCCCGGCGGCAAAAAAACGTAGGTCGCGAAGCCCTTCCAGTTTGGCGTCCATGGGCATCGGTCCAGCGACCGATAGCCCGCGGACCGACGGCACGTCGACCAGTTCAAGCTGGCTGACGTATCCGAAGCGAAGCTCGGTAGTGAATTGGGGGACACGAGCAATTTGCACGGTGTCGAGCCCCATTAAGTTGGATGCGTCAAATTTTAACGACTTCAACTTGGGGCGATCAACGATCTTTAGCGACTGCAGACGGTCGAAGTCTTGGTAGTCGAACGAACTGAAGTTTGATTCATAGTTTGGCGGCGAGAGTTCGAGGTTCGCCAATTCAGGGAACTGATCCAGGATCCATTTTATCGATTGACCGTCGATGCCAGCGATGTCGATTTGCAGGTCTGTCAACTGCTTCATCGCGCCGAGCGTCTTCCATTGCTTGGGAGTCACGCCCGAGTTTCCCAGTTTCAGATTCGTGATGCCTCGGTTGGCCGCTAGCGGCGTCAGATCAATCCCCGACAACGGCACGGCTTCGAGATCGACCAGCGGCGGTCCGTCCGATGCGCCGATGCCAGCGATGATGGCGTTGGCGGCCTTGGGATTTAGCTCTTTCAAGGAACTCGAATCTTGTAGTTTGCGATCATACGCCGCAATTCCCAGCATCGCCAAATTCGGCGTGCCGCTGTAATGGATCTGTTCGACGCTGCGTCCATCAAAGGAAAGTGTCGCCAGCGAATCCGCGTTCTCGATCGTCACTCGGTTGAACCAAAGCATGCCGGGCAGACTAGCGCCACGCGGCAATCGATCTCGCCACTCGTAAGCGACTTCCGAAATTTCGATCAGCTTTGGCACGTTCCGAATCGTCAAGTCGAACTTCTGGAACGCGTCGAGTTCCAGCTTGGAAAGCACTGGCAGGTCGGCCAACTCGACCTTCATCGGAGTCGAATTGAGTTGGGATTCCAGTTCGTTGATGATTAGGGTTTCGAGCATGGGCCAGCCGACGATTTTTAGTTCAGCCTCGTCACCGGGCATGGGATGCCCCAGGCGTAGCGCACCGATACTCTTGACCGCTGCCCATGCCGGATTGGCCGCATCGCCGTCGGAAAGCGATGCGAGATCATTCCAGTCAACATCGCTGTGCAGAACGCTGAGCTGTTTCAAGTTGCCTTGCGAATCGAAACGTCGTAGCACGTCGGCGGTCACGTTGGTGCGATCCAAGTTCAGCGATTGAAGTCGCGGCATTGCGGCGATCGCCTGGAACGCGCGGACGTCCAGTTCTCGTCCGGCGATTCGTAGATCAACCAAGTGCGGATTGTTGATCTGCGGCTCGATCATTCTTAGGTCATAGGTGTCGCCACCCAACCGCAGTGATTGAAGCCCGTTGAAGTCGGCAATGTTTGCCACCATCGTTTCGCTGGGATGTTCCATCCGTAGGCTGCGGAACTGACGAAGCCTTGTCGACACCGACGGCGGTATCCATCGAGAATAGATCGCCGGTATCCAGGCATTCATCGAAAGATCGCAACCGCCGTGGCGTAGTTCGGTCACCAGGGCTTGCTGGCGGGCGGCGTAACCATCGAGTCGACGCCACCAACCGAATCCAGCCGCGACCAACAAAGTTACAAGCAGGACATCGGCAATCGTAATCTTGGTGCCACGTTTGCCCGTTGTGTTTTTGGGTTGCGGTCGTCGATAGACGTAGACTCCTAAGGCGAATCCGACGATCGCGATGGCCGACAGATTGATTGCTAAGGGAGTAAATGCAAAACGCGAGTACGCGACGGAGGCGTTCTGGGTCGCCGGATAGGAAATCCAATATCGCAGGGGCCAACCCGCCATGCGTGGCGGCGACGGCAGATTGACGTTGAAGTCGACAACTGCGTCCGGTGGGCCAGCCGAGATGGGGCTGACGACGGTGTACGAGTAGGGAGCGTTCAGAAACGCTGCTGCCAGCAAAGCGATTGCCAATATCGGAACCCAGACACGGCTTGATCTGGTCTGGCTTGATCTGGCCTGGCTTGATCTGGGTTGTGTGGCGGTGGCGGTGGCGGTAGCGGTGGCGGGCTGAGTGTCCGCGGGTTCGGCATCAAGAGGGTTTTGCATGTCAGGTTCACTGGCTCGACTCGGGCCTAAGTGAACCCCGCTGGATTCACGTTCCCCCGATTGTCGTCGATCCGAAACTCACATTCAACTCAGCAGAGGGGCCAACCAGTCATGCCGGCGTTTCGGCTGAGGAACCTTTTTGTTGAGTTAGTTTTCGTGGTGACGCTTGCCGGTGAAAACGATGGAACGAGTTCCCTGCCCAAAAAACGAACCGACTTGTGTCAGTGGCAGTGTCCACTGGGTCGGCGTGTCGACGGTGATCGAGCCGCACGCAAAATAGGGCGGTATCGGACGCGAAAGATCAAGCTGGTCGACGGATGTCGCGAACTCGCCATGCTGGTCAAAGAACTGCGATTGCGCGCTGCGCAGATCGTCAAGAAAGTCATTCGCAACCATCGCTTGGCTGGATTGTTGCGATTGAAAGTACCAAGTCACAGATGTAAAAACGGAAACTCCGATCATCATCGTGCCGGCGAACGCAACGCTCATCGCCCGAAATCGGGTACCGAATTGGGAGGGGAATGTTGCGGTCGACATAGCAGTGGCGTGAATGAAAACTCGAAGCGGTTCTTCAAGACATCAACGATTAGCCTACGCCGACCCGACAGGCCGGGCCGAAGCCAGGCAAAAGTGCGGTGACATGCGACTGGATTGAAAAACGTCGCGGTTGTAACGATTGCACGGATCGGATTGCCGCGTGCGGCACGCGTGCGATTTACATCAGGAACGCGTCTGCATCCGCCTTGGGGGCCGGCTGATAGTTCAGCGGTTCCATGCTGCTGCCGGCGCGACCTTGGCTCAGACTGCGAACAGCGCCGCTGTAGCCGAACATTTCCTTCAGGGGCGCGTGAGCGGTGATCACTGTCATCTGACCTCGCGTTTCGGTTAGCGCGATGATGGCCCGGCGCTGTTGCAGGTCACCTACCAATTCGCCCATGTATTCGTCGGGCGTTGTCACTTCCACACGCATCACCGGTTCCAGTAGGACTGTCCCTGCCTTTTCGAGTCCTTTGTCGAATGCGTCGCCGGCGGCGATGCGGAAAGCAATTTCGTCCGAGCCTTCTTCGGCGGTTTCGACTGCGTAGAC
>JBAUHR010000693.1:0-1507 GCA_049680385.1 Rubripirellula sp.
AACGCTTGCCCCCCCCCCCCGTAGAATCGCTACACTTGCCTTCTTCGATGTTCGAAGATCCCAATGGGCACATGCGGGAACGAGGGGCGACGGCGATGAAAGACAACGAGCAGATTGACTTGGGCGCGGGGCTATCGGTCATTGTTCCGTGCTTCAACGAAGCCGAAACGGTTGAGGCGATTCTGCGGTCGTTGCGGCAATCGCTGCCCCAGGCCGAGCTTATCGTCGTCGACGACGGGTCCACCGATCGTTCGCGAGCCGTTGTCGAATCCATGGTCGATTCGTTGAGCTTGCAATTCGTTGCCAGGGACCGCAACGGCGGTAAGGGAGCGGCAGTGCGAGATGGTCTGGTGAGGGTGGCGGGCAATTACGTTGCCATCCAAGACGCTGACTTGGAGTACGATCCGGCGGACCTCGCCGAATTGCACAAGGCCGCGATCCAAGCCAACCGCGACTGGGGGACCGAGACCGTGGTCTACGGTTCGCGATATCTTGTCGCGGGCAAAGCGCCCCAAGGTCACTTGGCCGCTTACCTGGCGACACGTTTGATCGCGATCGTGGCGTGGTTGTTGTACGGACGCTGGCTGTCGGATCCCTTGACTTGTTACAAGTTGTTTCCAGTGGATTGTTTGCGGCGGCTAGATTTGAAGAGCAACGGTTTCGAGCTTTGCACCGAGATGAACGCGAAGCTTTTTCGCGGCGGCGTTCAAATCGTTGAACTCCCGATATCGTACCAGCCTCGATCTTTCGACGAGGGCAAAAAGATTGGTGCCAAGGACTTCTTTCGCATGGTTGCGGCGCTGCTTCGTTGGCGAGTGACGCCGTTTTTAAAGTTGGTCGATGAAAGCCGACTGCCCCAGGCGGGCACCTTCTACGTCATCACGCGGCTGGCCATCGGTGCGTTGTTGATGTACGCGGGGATCGCGAAAATCACGTCAGGTAGTCCCATGCTGGTTGCATCACAATGGGTGATTCCGGTCGGTGTGGTCACGGCATGGGGTGTCGTGGAATGTCTGCTTGGTTGGGTGACCCTTACGTTTGTCTCGCACCAATCGCTCCGCAAATTCCTGACCGTGCTGTTCAGTGCTTTTGCCGCGATCTTGGTCGTGGAATGGTCGCGTGGTGCGACTCAGTGTCAGTGCCTGGGCGGAACCGGTCTACCCATCATGGCGATGGTCGGACTGGACGTCGCGATCGTTGCTTGCTTATTCGCCTTCCGGCGTGACTGGGGTCAGCCTTCTAGGATGCCAGCGGGCATTCTCGGCGACGTCGCGTTTCATGGTCGGTTCGTGCTACCCGCCCTGCTTGTCGCCTCCGTAGTTTTCTTCGGGTCGCCTCGTTCGGCGATCGACTATGTCGCGGGGAAGTCGGTCCTGGTCCGATCGCAACAACAGTTCGCCGGAAGCATCGAACAAAACGCAACCGCGACAACGGTGTTCGACCTAAGGAACGCATCGGCCAACCCGATTCGCGTATTGGGTGCGAAAGCATCCTGTCGCTGCGTCGC
>JBAUHR010000694.1:0-16279 GCA_049680385.1 Rubripirellula sp.
TCGCAACGGTACCCGCATGAGCGCTTCGGAAAATGGCAGCATCCCGACTGCCCACACGTCAAAGAAGTCCACGGATCGACTGCGACAAAAACGCCGCCGCAAAGACCGACGTCTGTTGACCGAAACGTTAGAGGCACGCCAACTGTTGGCCGGTCCCGACTTGATCGGTATCCAGCCCAACGAAGGTGCGTTGCTGAACGACGGCACCGAGCTGAACGTTTCGCCTCGCGAATTGGTGTTCCGCTTTGATGACAACGCGGACATCGACCCCAGCACGCTGTCAGCGATTCGCATCACTCGCGCGGGCGAAGACGGTGTCTTCGAATCGGCAACGGCAACATCCGATTTGGGAACCAGCGGTCAGGTTCTGCTTGAATTCCGCGCTGTCCAGTCGGGCAGTCTCGGCAACGGTGTCCAGGTCGTCTTCACATCCAGTTCGCGAACCGGATCCAGTTTGCCGATCATCACGGTGGCTGATCAAGTCGTCACCGTGAATGTGAACAGCAACCCAGGCCAGCCGACGCGCGTCCAGGATCTGATCAGTAGCCTGAATGCAAATTCAGCGGCTTCGCAATTGGTGGAAGCCATTCAGGTCAGCGGCCCATCACAAGGTGACATCGGAACGAAGGTTCCAACCGGTTTGACGTTGAGCTTGGTCGGCGCCAATTCGGCCGAAGCCGTGACAGACTTTGGAACCAATGGCGACATTCGTGTTCGCGTTGTTTCCCAACTGCCGGGCGTCGATGGCCGCGGCACGATTGTCGAAATCGAACGACGCGACTTTGGCGGCCAAGCCAATCCCGTTGTCGTGGTGACGGGTTCGACCATTCGCGTCCAGCTAAACAGCAACGCTGCGTTCCCATCGACCGCTGCCGATTTTATCAACGCGATCAACACCAACCCCGACGCATCCGCGTTGATTTTGGCTGTGCTTCAAGAAGGCGACGTCAATACGGCGATTGGTGCTGGCACGACGACGATTCCGTCGTTGACGCTAAGTGGCGTTACCGATGTTGTGGTCGAACCGGGCTTCGTCGGCCTTGGCGATTCATCACGTGACGTTGTGTTTCGTTTCGCCGAACCGCTGCCGGACGACCTGTACCAGATCGACATTCTTGGCGGCGGTGCATTCGCGCTGCGCAACGTCGATGGTGAACTGTTCCAAGATGGCGTCGACTTGTCGCGCCGGTTCCAAATCAACCTGGGCCCCAAAGTCGTCGCGGTGGTTCCCGAACCCATTCGTCGCGATCCCATCACCGGTGCACTGAGCCCCGACATCGGCAAGATCGAAGTCCACTTCAACGATGATGACTTGGACAAGAATTTGGCCGAAACGGCTGGTTTCTACCAACTGGTCTTCACTCGCGACACGGCCACCAACCAAGACGATGTGATCGTTCCGTTGACCAACACCCCGGTCTACAACAACATCACCAACATCGTAACACTCAACTACGGCCGACCGCTGTCGCGTTTGCCCGATCCAGCGAATGCAGGACAATTCTTGACCGGTGCGGTTCGATTGCGAGTCGGCACGAGCGAAGGCTTAGCCGCGGCTCCTACCGTGATCCCATTGGTTCCAGGTGCAGACCAAGCAGGCGACACATTCAACAGCGCCTACAATCTAGATTCGCAGTGGACGATCAGCCCAACGACGACGTCGGCAACTCGGCTAAGCGGCGAGATCTTCAACACCGATTCGTACGACTTGACGTTGCCGGGCCCCAACTTGCCAGGCACGCGTGAAATCCGCCCAGACGATCCTTCGCGTTTGGCGCGAACGGTACCGCTGGATTACCTGCGAAACGGCGCCGATTCGGTCAACGGCATCTCGGTCATTCAGTACGATTTCGCACCTTCGTGGCAGGGTGACGATCCAACGACCCCTGGTTTTGACGAAGACAAAACGTACTTCAACATCATCAGCGAACAACAAAAACAACGTGTTCGCGAAGTCATGTCGCTGTACAGCGAATACCTGGGTATCAGCTTCATCGAAGTCGAAGGTGGCTTGACCAGCCAAGCAGCAATATCGATTGCAGTGGGCGACTTGTACGGCACCGTCACCGACGTCAACAACGCTGGCACGGTCAGCAGTCAAGGCGACATCGCGGTTGATACGCGAGACCGAAACGGCGACGGAATCGACGACCTCGGCGTGATGGACTTCCAAGATTTTGACGAGTCAATCGACGATCAATTTGGTGGCGAGTTCTTCCGCGGGTCAATGTTCATCGTCGGACAATTGCTGGGCTACGGCTATGCGGACGATCTGCCGCAACCTGTCACGCAAAGCACCAGCTTCATCTTCACACCAGGAACCGACAACGAACCGGCCTTCCCAAGCGTTGCGGACATCGTCAACGGACAATACCTGTATCGTCCCGACAGCACCGATATCGACTTGTACAAGTTCACGGTGGCCAGCCGAGGAACGATTTCGATCGAATCGATCGCTGAGCGCTTGGCCGATCCAAGCCTGCTAGACACAACGCTGCGGCTTTACAAACTGGGATCCGAAGGCACCTACGTCGAGATCGCCCAGAACGACGATTACTTCAGCAATGACTCGGCAATCGACATCGAAAACTTGTCGGCCGGTTCCTACATGATCGGTGTCAGTGCGCGTGGAAACAACAACTACGATCCTTCGATTGAAGGTTCCGGTTTTGGCGGATTGAGCGAAGGCAATTACGAGCTTTCCATCAAGTTCCAACCTGCGGCAACCAGTGGTATCCGTGATGCAGGCAATGGCACGACTTCCCAAGCACTCGATGGCGACGGCGACAACAAAGCCGGCGGCGTTTTCGATTTCTGGTTCGTTCCGAGCGACAGCAACAACACGCTTTACGTCGACAAAGCAGCATCAGCGACCGCAGGTTCCGCTGGTACGGTTGGCAACCCTTACCGCGAAATCGATCAAGCCATTGCCGCCGCTCAACCTGGCGACACGATCCGAGTCGTCGGCAACGGCGGCACGGACGGACTGGTTCAAACGACGCTGGACAACTTCAGCTATCAAGTCGGATTTGGCAGCAACGGTTTGCCACTGGCCGACGGATCATCGCTGAACGTTCCCAAGGATGTCCACTTGGTCATCGAAGCGGGCGCGATCATCAAGCTCTCCGGTGCAAGACTTGGTGTCGGCAGCGTGTCGCCATTGATCGATGTCAGCAATTCGTCGTTGCAAGTCCTGGGAACGCCATCAATCATTGGTGCCAACGGATTGCCGGCTCGTGATGCGACCAACCAACTGATTCCCGGCAGCGTGTACTTCACCAGCTTGAACGATCGCACCATCGGAATGGGGAACGCAACGGTCACGTCGCGTGCGGCCCAACCAGGCGATTGGGGCGGAATCGATTTCCGCGGCGACCTTGATTCAGCGGATGAATCGCGTCGCAACCGAGAAGACGAAGCCGTATTCCTGAACCACATCCAATACGCCGACATGCGTTATGGCGGTGGAGCAGTATCCGTTGGCGGTCAACTCGTCGCGATCTCTCCGATCGACATGGCGGTCACTCGTCCAACGATCATCAACTCGCGAATTTCCGACAGCGCCGACGCTGCGATTGCAGCAACGCCGGACACGTTCACCGAAACGCGATTCACCGAGCCGAGTTTTCAAGCAGGCGGTGCATTCACACCAGACTTCACGCGTGTGGGTCCAGACATCCACGGCAACGTGGTCATCGACAACAGCATCAACGGTCTGTTCGTCCGCGTCGTGACTCGCACGGGCGATGTCGTCGAGAAAGTCACGACAACCGCACGGTTCGACGATACTGACATTCCGCACGTGTTGACCGAAAACTTGGTCATCCAGGGAACCCCCGGCGGCCCTATCTTGCAGTCGTCGGCACCATCGGCGCTGCTGGTTCGCTCGCAACCCGCCGTGTCCGGCAACGTTCCCGCAGGCACTTACACCTACCGCATTACCAACGTCAATGCGGAAGGCCTTGAATCAGCAGCAAGCCAGAACACGGCGCCCGTAACTTTGACGAGCCAAGGCAGTGTTCGATTAACACAGTTGCCGACCACCAGCGCCGGAACAAGCTTTGTTTCGCGTCGCTTGTACCGTGCAACGATTGACCCAACCACTGGATTGCCAGGTGAGTTCCGGTTGGTTTCGCAACTCAACGCCAGCAACACATTCTTCACCGACTCTGCAGCCGCCGGATCGACGCTGTTGTCGACCGCAACCCAGGTTTTGCGCAGCCGATTGGACGCCAGCTTGGTGATCGATCCCGGCACAGTCTTGAAGGTCGATGGCGCTCGTATCGAAGCCCGCTTTGGCGGCAACTTGACTGCCGAAGGCACGCCAAGTTTGCCAATCGTTTTCACTTCGCTTGAAGACCAGCGTTACGGTGGCGGTGGAACGTTTGACACCAACGATCGCGGTGACTCGGGTGAGTTGAACCCTGGCGATTGGGGCGGTATCTACATCGGCGCTGCATCCGCTGCCAACATTGACCAAGCAGTGATCGCCGGTGCCGGCGGATCCACGCGAATCGAAGGTGGTTTTGCTTCGTTCAACGCAATCGAAGTCCAACAGGGACGCCTGCGTTTGGCCAACACACGTCTGGAACAAAACGCTGACGGTCGTGGTGACCTCAACGGCGAGCGAGTCGGTCGTGGCGACAATGGTTCGGCCACCGTCTTTGTTCGCGCCGCGACACCCGTCATCGTGGATAACTTGTTCATCGACAACGAAGCCAGCGCGTTGTCCTTTGACGTCAATTCGCTTTCCGGTATGGAAGTGAACGACCCCGGTCGTGCGACTGGCTTGGTCGACAAGTCGGACGTCATTGGAAACTCGGGTCCGCTTGTGCAAGGCAACGTGCTTAGCAACAACGCGATCAACGGAATGCAAATCCGTGGTGGCGAACTGGCAACCGCCGGCGTCTGGGATGACATCGATATCGTTCACGTCGTGACCGAATCGATCGAGATTCCAAACCAGTACATTTTCGGTGGCTTGCGACTGCAAAGCGATACGCGTGGATCATTGGTGGTCAAGTTCCAAAGCGACGCAGGCGAAAACGCCGGTATTGTCGTCGGTGGATCGCTGGCAACCGCATCCGAAGAATTTGTTGACATTGCTGATCGAATTGGCGGGTCATTGCAAGTAGTAGGCCATCCTGACTTCCCCGTCATTTTGACCACGCTTGCTGACGATACGGCGGGCGCTGGATTCACTTTGGCCGGCTTGGCCCAAATGGACACCAACAACGACGGGATTACCGGCGACGATCTTGCCAATCAATCCGGCGACGGATTCGCTCGATTCCCGTTTGGTGCGGAAGTCGATCGAAACATCACGATCGACAACGATGTCGACGTCAACACCGTTGGCTACTTTGAAGCCACGCCACAAGCAGGTCACACGACAACCGCCGCCGGCGTGACGGTGACGGACCAAGTAACTGGTCAAGTCGTCAGCAACCAAGACTACTTCTTTGACTTTGCCACCTACGTCATCGTTGGGACCACCGTTACGCGGTTGTCGGCGACCACCATCACTCAGCAACCGACTTTGATCGCAGACGACGTCGTTGAAAGTCGCGGAACGTTCACGGGTGCAAACGGCGAAATCACATGGATCGCCCAAACCGAATTCCGCGACGGCATCGCGGTGATGTTTTCGTCGTTGGAACTAGAAGCTGCGGATGACACCGCGCTGGGTGACGTTCGCGTCGTCAACTTCTTGCACCCCGATGTTGGTTTCCCTGGCTTTGAAAACGTTTACGCCATCGGTACACCGGGCGAAAGCGATTTCCGTGCGGTGACCTACCAAATCAATCAGCGGTTTGGATTCGGTCACGGCGGTTACTTCGAAGACGATGGCATCAATCAAGTCAACGCAAACTATGTGGGCTGGGGTGCCGACATTTTTGCCAATCTGGAAACCCAAATTCAGGCCAACACCCAAGGGTTCACGCCTGATGGAACGATCAACCTGGCCAACTTGCCAGCGATTACGGATGCACGACTTGGGCAAGTATTTGGTACCGGTGACGTCAACACGGCGTTTGCATGGGACGTAAATCCGACTGGCACGTCGTCAACCATCACATCATTCGTTGAACTGCTGCCCGACGAGTCCTCGATCAGCAACGGTTCAAGTGTTGTCGAGTCTGGACTTTGGAACGGCATCGTCATCCGCGAAGCCGCTTCGGACCGAAATGTCGCGGCCATCCCAGAACAGGAACCCGTGCGTTCAGCGTTCATTGATTCGAACGCAATCCCAAGCCAGTCGCAGTTCTTGGGTGAAATTGCGCCCAACGAACAATCGGGTGACGAAAACCGACGCCTCGGCTTTGTTGTCGAAGGTGCCATTTCGCAGCGGAATGACTTGGACGTGTATTCGTTCATCGGCCAAAGCGGTACCGAAGTTTGGTTGGACATCGACCAAACCGGATCGCAGTTGGACTCGGTTGTCGAACTGATCGACGCCAATGGACGTGTGCTGGCTTCGTCAAACGACTCGCTGCTTGCCGAAACCAATGATGCGGCCTTGTTCACCGCGGCCGGTGTCAATCCAGACGCCGCCCGTCCGCTGTCGGTTGTGACAGAACGTTTGGCCGTCCAACAGATCACGATTTCGGGTGACATTCAAAACGCGACTGGCGGAAACCTGGAACTGTCGATTCCGAGCGACACATCGGTGGTCGAACTGTCGACGACTCAGTTTTTGCAAGACCCAGCGGGCTCAATTCGCGGGGCACTTGAAAATGCTTACGGCGTTGAACTTGGCGCGATCGCCGCAACGTTGCTGCGACGCTCGGGCAGCCAAGACTACGTCATTCAACTGCGTTTTGATTCGAACTTCTTTATCGGCCGAACGGTTCCTCAAGTCACCGTCACCGGATCAACGATCACGGGCGCGACCGTGACCGCAACGAACACCAACGTGTTGTTGGATTCGCAACTGCAAGACGCTTACAGCACCAACGCCAAAGATGCCGGCATGCGAATCGTGCTGCCGGGTGAAGCAGGCACACGGAACCTCTATCACGTTCGCGTTCGCAGCAGCAACACGACCAACCCACTGGATTTCAACACGCTCAACGACGTGTCACAAATTCATTCGGGTCTATCCGCAGGCGCCTATCAATTGCAGGTCCGTCTGCAAGAAACGGACGAGCATGCGGGGACTCAAATGCGTCTTGCCGACGTGCGTTACGCCGTCAACGGACTGCAAATCATCGGTCAACCGCTGCACTCGCCGCTGTTGGGTGAAGACTACGAAATCGATGGCGACAACGACTCGCTGGCCAACGCACAAGCGTTGGGCTACTACAGCAATTCGAACGGTGGTGCCTCCGGTCCATTGCAAAGTGACCAGTTGGCGAAGTCGTTTGCGGGATCACTGTCATCGGCGACCGATGTCGACTGGTACCGATTCGACATCAATTACGAAGACCTGACTCGTGGTCCGAACGACCCACCGTTGTACTTCTCGACGGTGTTCGACCTGGACTATGCCGACGGCTTTGCTCGCGCCGACATGGCCTTGTATGTCTTTAACGAAGCCGGCCAGTTGATCTACGTCGGCGGCGACAGCAACATTGCCGACGACTTGCCTGGACTGCCAACAAGCAACAACACCGACGATTTGTCGCGCGGTAGTGCCGGACAACAGGACCCGTACATCGGTGCGGCCGAGATGGCCGAAGGCATCTACTATGTTGCCGTGTCCAATCAAAGCAGCGTTCCGTTGCCGTTGGACCAGTTCTTTAACCCGCTTAGCGCTAACCCGCTATTGCGACTTGAACCGATCGACTCGGTACAACGCATCGCCGAAGACCGCATTGATTCGTTTGGCGGTGGAACGGCGACCGATCCGGTCACGCCGATTCTGTTTGATGACTCGTCAATCGTTCCGTATTCGTTGGACGATGTCGTACTGTACGTCAACACGGGTAACGACTTGCGGGTGGTCAACCCATTCACCGGTCAAAGTTATGGCAGCGTCGGTAACTTCGGCAGCGCATTGACGGAAATTGCATTCCGCAGCAACGGTGAACTGTTTGCTTACTCAGGCACTACCAACAACGACTTTTTCTATCATCGCATCGATACCGGTACCGCAGCGATCAGTGCACCGCTTAGCACCGACGCGGCAATCGACCTGTACCGTGCAACCGCAATCGTTGACGCAACGACCGGAGCAATCACGTTTACGGCCGGCGTCGTTGACGAGGCTCTTGTGATCCAAGCGATTTCGATCGCGGCTACCAATGGCTTCAACACGCCAACCCTCGAACGTGGCTTCCTGGTCGGCGAACGCCAAAACATCGACTTGATTTCAACCAACGCCGGTGCCAGGTACAGCGACAACATCCTGTATTCGTTCGATCCAGACGACGGCCGGACCGACGGAACTCGTTTCATCTTCACCAACCGCTTGACCGGTGCCGGATCGAACCCGTTCGAAATTGGCCAGATCAATACCGATCGCTTCGACGACCCGAACTTCCCAACCGGAACCACGGTTCAAGAGTTCTACAATGTGCTTGGCTTCAAACTGCCTGACCAAACCGGTGTAAACCCTGGGCTGGCTGACGGCGACACGTTCACGATTCAGAACTTCGAAACACCAACGGCTCAGTCGGTCACGTTCGAATTTAACAGTGGACCGACAATCGTTGCCGGCGACTTTGACCCCGCAACCGAATTGGTCGACGGCCAGTTCATCAACATTGATGGTCGAATCTTTGAAATCAATACCGGCGAGCGAATCAGTTTGGCGCCTGCGGTTGCGGCCGGATCCACGATCCGAGTCGAAGGCCAAAACGGCGAAGCGGCAACGTTCCAGTTCATCACAACGGGGCGGACAACGGGCGACAACATCGGCATCCAATTGCGTGATGCAGCTAGCCAATTCAAGACCGCCGATGTGCTTGCCAGCGAACTAGCAACACAAATCAACTTGGCGGTCGGACGTGTTGGCGCAACCGCTGTTGGTAGCGAAATCGTGTTTGGCGGCATCGTCCAACCATCGTTCTCGACGACTGGGTCCGGTTTATCCATTCTGGGCAACACCGGTTTGAACAACTCTGCCGCCACGGCGGTCAACGTCTTGGCAACCGCAACTCCAAACGTTTTGATCTCACGATTGGCCGAAGTGATTCGCCTGTCCGGCATCGAGGTATCAGCGTCCAACGATCAACTCTCCCTACCGGGTTCAACCAGTGTGACGGTAAGTCCCGTTGCGTTGGGTCAAACCTTGCCACCGCTGCAAGTCCTGGGTGAAACCGGTGTGACGACCGGCAATCTCGAAATTCCTTTCCGCCAAGGCGAATCGGCCGAAGTGATTGCGGCTCGAATTCGATCGGTCATCAATTCCGCCTCGGCAGTCTTGACCAACGTCGAAGCCGTCGAACCCAGCGGCACATCACAAACCGTCCAAATCACCGGTGGCCAGTTCCTGGGACCAAACGGTGATCCGGCAAGCACCGCCAATAACGTGACCGCTTCCGGATCGTTGGTCCGAAGTGGTGTGCGTCTGGGTGGTACGGTCACGGGTGTCGAAGTGGTTTCAGGCAACAACATGTACGCCGTCACCAACTTGGGCGAACTGTACGTCATCTCGAACTCGGAATTGCGAGCGATCGGAAATCGCGGGATCGGCCAACTCGTCGACACTGCGACCGATTTGATCGGCCTCAACTTCACCGCACTGCGAAGCGGACCGATCAGTTACAACGACGGCGAGCTACGCGAAACATTGTTCGGCATCACCGGCAACGGCGACATTTATGCGTTCAACACTGCGGGCGAACTGCAACCAGTGTTCGCGAACGGCCAATCGATGATCAGCACTGGTATCGGCGGTGCATTGGGACTCGACTTCAGCACGTTGGGCTACAACTTGTGGCACACCACCACCACACGTTCCGCCGACCCCGGACACGGCATCGACGCGCTCGACAACGGAACTCGCGGCTCAACAGGTGGCGGCAGCAGCTTGGCGTTCAACCTGCAAGGCAATTTCAACGGCAACTACCCCAATGCGGTTGAATTGCCAAACGCGACCGCACGTCAAGACGGAACTGCCGTTGATGACACGTACAACTTGCCGGGCGGTGCCAAAGGGGTCATCCAAAGTCAGTCCTTCAGCCTCGACGGATATTCACCCGACGACGAGCCGACTCTGTACTTCAATTACTTCTTGAACACCGACGGCGTCGACAGTGCGACCGGTGATCGCGATGCGTTGCGAGTCTATGTGGTTGCTGCGGATGGTTCACAGCACCTCGTCGCCAGCAACAACACGGCTCGTTTGATCGGCGATGAAAACGACGAATTTGACGACCCAGCCCCAACCGGTCAGTACAACGACACGATCGACGTCGAAACTCAACAACTGTTCGACAACACCGGTTCGTGGCGTCAAGCTCGGGTTCCGCTGAACAGCTTTGCTGGGCAAAAAGAGATCAGCCTGCGAATCGAATTCTCGACCGGTGGCCAAACCGGAACCGGAACGGTAGCACTGCGGACCAAGTCGGGCGAAGACTTGTTCCACAACCAGAGCTTTGTGATCAGCGGCGAGACGTTTTCGATCGACTTATCAACGGCCGTTGGTGTTCCGTCGGGCACCCAACTTGCATTGCTCTACAACGACCCCGCCGCCCGATCGACATTGACGATCGAAGGACAAGTCTACGTGCTCAACGACGGCAGTCGTGTGATCAACGCTGGCGAAATTTCGGTCCCGTTGTTTGCCAACTCTCTGCCTGGTGCCACCCTGGCTGGATTGTCTGCCGCACAAATTGCCGAAGTGCTGGGCCAAACAGTTCAGTTGTCGCCACCACCACCGGCGGCGCCGATTTCGGGACTGCGATTCACCGACCCTGACGACTTTGTTCCGGCATCCACGGCCGCGGACAATGACACGATCGTCAATGCGTTTGCGCTTCCTTACGTCGGAGGCTCGGCAACCTTTGTCGGCACCGGCCAATTGGGTTACGACGGCAACGTTGGGGCGTATGCCAATCTAGCCAGTTTGACGGATGCAACTCCGCTTAACCTTGCCGACGTTGACTTGATGCAACTCGATGTTGCCGCAGGCACGACGATCGACGTATCGATTGGAAACGCGGGCGACTTCAACATGCAAACGCGTGTTCGATTCTTCGAGAGCGACGGCACGCCGCTGTTGACGGGCGTTGTCCCCAACACCGGGACCTTCGTTTCAGACATCGACCGCACTGTGTTCATCGGCATTAGCGGACTGACCAATCAAGACTACGATCCGGCGACAGGTGACAATCAAGTCAACGGTTCATCGCCAGGAACGTACGAAGCCACGATTGCGGTTTCAGTGCCGAACAATGTCCGCATCCAGTCGAGCGGAAACTTGGTCGAATTTGGTGGACTCGACAATGTCGTCGTGGAACCCGCCAATCTGTTCACGGTCACGGGCGACACGCAAGTCTTAGGCATTCCAGTTGTTCTAAGTCGATTCATGTCGGCTGCGGAAGTTGCTGCAGTCGTCCAACAAGTCGTTGCAGATCGATTCGCTGGCGGTGCCATCGATTCGTTGCCAACCAACGGAGCTTCGATCTTGTTGCCGCTGTTGTCGATCGATGACTCGGGCCCGTTCGCCACCGATAGTGAACGCTCGGGCGATGCCTATGGCGCCGGCCCTGTGGGTGGATCTCGCGACAATGCATTCGAAGGTGTTTACCTAGACGACTTCATCATTGGCTTCGCTGAACGCGGCGAAGTAGCGACGAATTCGAATCCAGTCACCGCAGCCTTTGTGACGGACACTTCGCCACAATTCCCACTGCCGAACGATCCGGTCAGCAACCTAGTCACAGGTGCTTACCAAGTTGAAATTCGTAGCGGCAGCGAGTATGTCGTCTCGTCGACTTCGTCGCAGTTCCGAACTTTCGACACCAACGAACGACTGACCGACTCGCGCACGATCACGGCTCTGCCAGCAGATCAGATTCGCGATGGCAGCAGCTTTAGCCTGAACGATGGTCGATCAACAATCGAATTCGAATTCGATTTGATCGAAGCGTCCAACGGGGTAACGCCGGGCCGTGTTCAAATTCCATACACGATGCTTGCCGTCGAACCCGGCAGCGAGCAGATCAACTCGATCACGGGAGTACCGATCGCCGGTTCAGGAACGCTGCGTCCGCAAACGGCCGCAGAGATCGCTAACTTGATCGTTGACGCAATCAATCGTTCCGACGTCCAGTCCCTGATCGATGTGACCGCTTTGGTTGCAACGGGCACCAACAATTCGCTGACTACCGTCACTAACAGCGCGGTAATCAACCTGTTTGGTGACGTCATCATCGACGATGCCGGCGGCGCCCTAGGTGCTGTTGACCTTGGCGTTCTTCGCGGTGACAACAACCGCGATCGCGACGGGCAAGGCATCATTTTGATCGAGAACAGCCGGTTCCTGTACAACGAAGAAAACGGCATCGCAATCTCGCATGGTTTGACCGCCAACGTGGCCGGTCAAGACACTCCGTCGATCGTTCGTTACCCACGAAACTTGGTTGAACTCAACACCGAAAACTTGGCACCCGGTGTGATTATCCAAAGCAACGTGATTGCGTTTAACGGAACATCTGGGTTGCAAATCGATGGCGTCGGATTGGGCGTTAACGACACCGCTGGTGATCCAGTTGCGTTTGATCGCATCGTCAATAATACGATCATCGGTGGATCGATTGTGGCCGGCCGTCAATCACCGCCACAGACATTTAGCGGAACGTTGTTCCCACAGGGGGCAATTTCGTTCGCCGATTCGGTGGTCAGCTACTTGCCTAACGCGGGCGGCAGTCAACCGACGTCGGTCTTCCAAGATTCAACCCAAGCACTCGGAATCCCGAACGGTAACGGGCGCGGTCCAGAACCGATCGACGGAACCACTACGGTGTCGCTCGGTCTTGGTGGCTCGTTGACGTTGCAGTTCGATGACAACCTGTTGACCGGCAGCGGTGATTCGCAGCCTGACTTGATTGTCTATGAAACCGGTGCAATCGAATCGGTGAGCGTCGAAATCAGTCGTGACGGCGTCAAGTTCGAAAATGTTGGAACACTCGGCGGATTGACCAACTTGGTTGACATCGACGCCTTTGGTTTCGGCACGCAAGATCGATTTGCATTCGTGCGACTAACGGATCTGCGTCAAGGTGGAACCAGCGGTGCCTCGCTCGGTGCCGACATTGATGCCGTCGGTGCGATCAGCTCGGTACCGGTCGAATCCTATTCGGCCGGCGGAACGGGCATTGAATTGGTCGGCAACGCCGCCCCCGTTCTGTTGAACAATGTGATTGCCAACACGGTGGACGGCGTCATTCTTGATCCAACCAACACGCTGCCGATTCTTGGTGGTAACACCTTCTATCGAAACACGACCAATGTTCCGACCGGAGTCTCGGTCGGCCAGTTTGCTCAAGAACTGTCAGATGCCGAGGTGATCTTCGTTGGTGCCGCCGACTTGGTCTTTGCACCCGCAGCGGGCGCCGGAATCATCGACAGCTCGATCGATTCACTCGAGGATCGTCCAAGCATCACGACTGTGAAGAACCCACTTGGTTTACCGCCGTCGCCAATTTTGGCGCCGCGTCTGGACGTCAACGGTCAATTGCGAATCGATGATCCGAATGTCGAAACCCCAAGCGGTCTTGGTGAACGAGTCTTCAAGGATCGCGGTGCTTCGGATCGCGGTGACTTGGTTGGTCCACGAGTTGTGTTGCTGGCACCACTGGCACCAAACTTGGGACTATCGGCAGGTGCGGTTAGCGTTCCAGCCGGCTCAGTGCCTCGCTTCTTTGAAATCCAACTGATCGACGGAATTGCACCGGCCGACGTGACCCCAGGCACGGGCATCGACGACCGCAGTGTTTCCAACCAGTCAGTCCTGTTGCTCAAAGACAACGTTGCTTTGATCGAAGGCATCGATTATCGGTTCGGTTATAACCCGTCAACCAACGTGATTCGCTTGACGCCGATCGCAGGTGTATGGGAACCCAATTCGACGTACGTGATTCGCATGATCGACTCGAGCGATGCGATCGTTGCGGCGTCTGCGGGTGCTAGCTACATCGACGGTGGAGTCCTGAGCATTCGTGACCTCAACGGCACGACGACAAACTTCGAATACGAAACCGGCATCACTTTGACCGTGCCTGATGGAACGATCGAAGCGGACCGTGGCGAAGGCATCCAGATCGCGGTCTTTGATGGCGTCAACACCATCACGTTCGAACTCGACAACGACCAGTTGTTTGACTCCCTGAACGTCCAAGTACCAATTCCGCTTGCTGGCGGCGATGCCTTGATCGCGCAAGCGATCGCAAACGCAGTCAACGCGTCCAGCTTGAACTTGACCGCCAATGTCAGCGGAACCAAGGTACAGTTCCTGGGCACCAATCCGCTGACCACGGTCGTGGAAGAGTCGGGCTCGATTCAAATCACTGGCCAAATCGGAACGGCTGTTGGATTCGGATTACAAATTCCAGCCGACGGTGCCGCGGTAGCCGACACCATCGAAGACGGCCAAACCTTCGTCGTTCGTCGGGGTTCAGCGACTGCTGTGACTTTCGAATTGGACAACAACGGGTCCTTGGAAACACCGAACGCGATCGCAGTCTCGTACCCCGTGGGTGCGTCGCTGGATCAAATTGCCGATGCGATCGTCCGATCGGTCGGCGGTGCAGGACTTGGACTGAGCCCATCGAATGCTGGTTCCGGCCAAGTCTTCTTAGGCGGTGATGCAAATTACTCGCTGGACCTAACCGGATCGGTCTTTACCCAACTGGGATTGCCCGGCCAAGTGGCAACGCTGCCAATCATCATTCCGATTGATCAGTCAGCCAGCGAATTGTCGGTCGTGATTGCTGATGCGATCAACGCCGCCAACCTGTTCGGCGTCAGCACGTCGATCGTTGACTCGCGAGTGTTTGTCGAAGGCACTTCATCGACCAGTGGCGTTGGCGTGGTCGACACGCTGACGATCCGCGATGAAGTTGGCAACCTGCTGCAAAGCAACCAAGCCAACGGACGAACCGAGCTGATCATTTTTGTCGGCGGTGGTTTCGATTACGGCGATGCTCCAACACCGTACTCGTCGCTCTTGGTTGAGGGTGGACCACGTCACGGCATCGATACGACATTGACGCTCGGACAGACAGTTTCGGCTGACTCTGATGCTAAGCTTTCCAATGCCGATGATGACGACGGTGTCACAATCGGTACGGTCCGAGGTGGATTCACCACCAACGTTAGTGTTTCGATCAACAACTCGAACGCATCCCGAAGCCAGTTCTTCTTGGACGCATGGTTCGACTGGAACGACAACGGTGTGTTTGAACTATCCGAAGTCCAGCGGTTTGGATCCGTTGGCACAGGTCGATCGGTCGTCGGCAACGGCGTCAACAACTTGTTGATCAACGTCCCGGCGAGTGCTGCGGTTGGCGAAATTTATGCACGCTTCCGATTGAGCGAACAGGACAACCTGGGATCAACCGGCGATGCGGCGACAGGTGAAGTCGAAGACTACTCGATCACGGTTTCGAACAACCCGTTCCAAAACCCAGCCGGTCGCTTCGACGTCAACGCCAGCGGTATCGTGACGCCACTCGATGCACTGCAGATCATCAACGCGATCGATCGAAACGGCAAGCAAAACATCCGATTGGATTCGTTGCCATTGCCAACCAACTTGCCTCAGTACCCAGACGTCAATGGCGACGGATCGGTAACCGCTCTCGATGCGTTGCAGGTCATCAACCAACTGGCTCGTCTGCCCGATACCACGGGCGGATCAGGCGAACTGGTCGGTGAAGGTGAACTGACTGGGTTTGTCCAAGTGGCCAGCGGTGTCATGGCATCCGGTGCAACACGTCTCGGCGACGATGCGATCGCCGAAGCGGAAGCAAACGCCGCAGTGTCGACCATCGAGGCCCCGGTCACGAAGACCAGCGTGTTCGACAATGCAGCCGTCGTCGACCTCGATTCGATCGTTGACTCGCTCGCCGAAGACAGCGTGGCATCTCGTGACGAGGCGGGTGAAATGAGTGCACTCGATCAACTGTTCGCTGGGTTCTAGTAGATCGAAGTAGGGCCGGTTCCCACCGGCCAATCCGTTGATTCGAACGGCCGGTGGAAACCTTGTCCTTACCCACAAGTCTGAGGGTTAATTTCGACGGAGTATTTGCTCTGCGTCAAGGAGTGATTTCATTTTCTGATGTCCTCGCCATATCGTTTGCCAGCCCGGTTCGCCGTCATGGGTGCG
>JBAUHR010000695.1:0-1744 GCA_049680385.1 Rubripirellula sp.
GAACATAACTCCATGCTGCACCTGATTCGCGACTCAAAGCCAGACATGTTGTTCGTCGCGTTCGGCCAGCCAAAAGGTGAGTTTTGGATTTACGACAATATGCACGAGTTGAACGTCCCGCTGAGCATTCAACTGGGCGCCTCCTTCGACTTCCTGGCCGGTACCGCGTGTCGCGCTCCAAAGTTCTGGCAAGCGATTGGTTGCGAGTGGCTGTACCGCGCGTGCTCAGATCCACGTCGATTAGGGCCTCGGTACCTGGCCAACATTCGTTTTCTGGTGAAGAAGATTGTGTCCGAAGTATTGAACATTTCACCTTCAAGCAAAGAGGCATAATTTTATGCGTATCGCCATTGTAGAGCCTGATGAAATCCTTGCCGACCTCGTTTCCTTTCGCTTGGAACTATTGGGGCATGAACTCATCACTTGGAATTCGGCCTCGCAAATGCTCGCTGCCATGCCCGAGGCGATGATTGACCTGTTGATCGTCGATACCTGCCAAACCGACATGCAGGGTTGGGAAGCGATCCAGAAGATTCGCAAGGCATATCCCGTCAACGATTTGCCGATTCTGGCGTTGTCGGTAGACACCGATTTGAGCCTCGTCGAACAATCGTACAAAGCGGGTGCGAACGACTACCTGATCACACCATTTGACCCCGCAAAACTGCAAGAGAAGATCGACGCACTGCTCATGCGTCGCAATGCATCCGCAAAGAAACAGAAGGTATAGGGAACTTCCATGGTTGCACGACTTGGCGACATCCTGGTCGACGAAGGCTTTCTTACTGAAGAATGCCTCTCGTTGGCGATCCAAGAAAAAACGCGCGGCGTTATGCTCGGCGATTGGCTGTTGAAACGTGGCGACATCACACGCCAGCAACTCGGTGCCGCACTGGCACGTCAATTCGAAGTTCCGTATGAAGATATCGATTCGTCGGCCATCAATCCGCAAATCATCCGATTGTTGCCCGAAAAGTTCGCTCGCTCGCGACAAATCCTACCGATTAGCGTCCGTCGTCACGAAAAATTCCTACGCTGTCTGCGCTTGGCTATGGTGGCCCCGGATGACATCGAGACGATTGCCGAAGTTGAATTGATGACCGGCTACTCCGTGGAGCCCGTCATTGCGCAAGAAGCAGAATTACTGCAGGCGATCGATCGCGGATACGACGGACGTGCGATGGCGCGGCAAACGATCGTCGACATGAAGTTGGAAGAACTTTCCAAGCTGGAAACCGAAGATCTAGTCATCGAAGCCAACGTGGTGGACGACGAAGATGCGCCCGTGGTGCGATTGGTGCAAGGCATCCTTTGCGGTTCGGTCGATGCGGGCGCGAGCGACATTCACTTGGAGCCGCATCAGCCGGAAATGCGAGTGCGTTATCGTATCGATGGTCAGTTGCAACAGATCATGACGATTCCGTCGCACATCGAAGCCGCTGTGGTGGCACGTATTAAAGTGATGGCGGAAATGAACACCACGGAAACTCGCCGCGCTCAGGATGGACACTTGAGTGTTGTCGAAAATTCGAAACGTGTGAATTTTCGCGTAAGTAGCATTCCTACTGTCACCGGCGAAAAGCTGGTACTGCGACTCTTGGATGAAAGTTCGAAGTCGTTTTCGCTCGAATCGCTTGGCATTCTGAACGAAGACCTTGACCGATTGAAGCAGATCGTCGATCGTCCGCACGGCATGTTTATCGTGACGGGCCCCACGGGATCGGGAAAAACAACAACACTCTAC
>JBAUHR010000696.1:0-33061 GCA_049680385.1 Rubripirellula sp.
GGTAACCGGTTGGCTTGAGAAATGGCTGGGGTCGAAGGCGTGCGTTGGAACACCGGAACTGCCTACGAAGTTCGTCATCGAGTTTCTTGGTGGCCCATTGGATGGTCATCGCGAAACGATCAGCCGCAACAGTTTCGCTCGCATGCCTGATTGGATCGAGATTTCGATATCGCGTTCCCAGCTTGACTTGCTTGAAAGAATCGAGCCTAAGCCATACTCGCCTCCGACAAGCGTTGCAGTCTATGATCTAATCCGAGTAGCGGAGCAATGGCGGTTTCGTTTTCGACAACAAGTTCCGGCACGCCGTGTGCAAGATCGAAACCGCACTCAGTAACAGACGACCGCAGCGAAAGTCACCAAGACTTTCGGAACGTCTCGATTCCTGCCGAAACTCAATGCGAGTTTCGCTACGTCTGAGCCGTCAAGTCGGCAGCTTGTGGCCATGGAGAACCAATGAAAGCTATCTTCATCACTTGGGCTGCTCATGTTCGCGACAGCTATTGGTTCGTTCCCTCACTAATGGCGATCGGTGCCATCGTGCTATCGTTCGTGACTACCGCCGTTGACAGCCACTTCGGCGCGGGCTGGCTCGAAGAAATCAGTTGGCTTTATGCAAACAAACCTGCCGGCGCGCGGGCCGTGCTGTCAACCGTAGCTGGGTCGATGATTACGGTTGCTGGCGTCACGTTCTCGATGACGATCCTCTCGATCTCCTACACGACATCGCAAGTCGGACCGCGATTGCTCAACAACTTCATGCGCGATACGGGCAACCAAATCACGCTAGGCGTCTTCATCTCGACGTTTCTGTACTGCTTGATGGTGCTGCGGACGGTTCGCAACGGCAAAAGTGGCAGCGGAGCCGAGGAAATGGCCGCTTTTGTTCCGCATATCGCAATCATCGTCGGAATTCTCATGGCGATCGCTAGCGTCGGAGTGTTGATTTTTTTCATTCACCACATCCCTGAAAGCATCCATATCTCCAACATTGTCGCGGGCATTGGCCGTGACCTGAATCGGCGAATCGAGAATCAGTTTCCCTCGCGAGTGGGTGAACCTCACGAGAAAGAATCTGAACGAGAAATCGAGTCGGATCTATCCGCGTCGTTCTACGAATCTGCAAAGGCATTCAAAGCAAAACGCACTGGCTATGTCGAGTTCGTTGATATGGACGGCTTGATGCGGATCGCCGTCGAAAACGATCTGGTTATTCGGATGCGGTTTCGTGCCGGCGACTTCATCACGCCCAGCAATATTCTTATGCTGGCCTCGCCCAAAGCGAATGTAAACGACGAGGTTGCTGACCAAATGCTTGCCACGTTTGTGTCAGGGTCACAGCGGACGGCGAAGCAGAATCTGCGATTCGTTTTTGATCAACTGATCGAAGTCGCGATGCGAGCTCTGTCACCTGGCGTGAATGATCCTTTCACCGCGACCAACTGCATGGATTGGATGCAATCGTCGCTAGAAAACCTTGCCGAGCGAGAACTGCCAGACGCCTACCGATACGATGACGACCAAAACCTTCGTATCGTTGCCGAACCTGAACAATTCGCCGACTTCGTTTCACTCGTATTCGATCAACTTCGTCCCTACGTTTCTGCCGACCGGAATGCATCTCTTCACATGATGGAAATGATTGCGAAAGTGGCGTTGTCGGCGAAGAGTGATTCCCACCGCCGGTTGTTGGTCAAGCAAGCTGGTGCGTTGCGGAGTGAATGCGAGCAGACGCTGAACGACGAACGAGGAATCGAGTTGCTGTCGGCCCGCTATCGCTCGATCATCTGGTTGTTGCGTGACTCCGAGTATCGCCGGCAAGTGCTGGATACCGGGAATTGGATCGGCGGACGCGCGTAACTCTGACGTACTGATACTTACCAAGATTTTCAGCGGCGTCTGAAATGGTGAGAGCGTGCAGAAAGTCTTGACGGCTTTCGAGATGGATCGGCATTCGGTTTGTTACGGATGTGTGGGAAACCGACAACTTCCCAACTCCAAAGCGAGATCACAGATGTCAACGACCACCAACGGACAAATCCCTAGTCGTCTGAAGCAAGGCGAACTGAAGGAACTTGCTGAGACAACGACAAACCCTTGTGTTTCGATACTGATGCGTACCCACCGTTCAGGACCAGAGACGCAACAAGGCGCCATTCGATTCAAAAACTTGCTCAGTGAAGCAAAACAAAAATTGGAAGAAGCGGGACACGATTGTTCGATCCTCGCCCCCGTTGACTCACTACCAACCAACTTTGATTTCTGGCAGCATCAAGGCGAAGGACTTGCGATTTTCTTGACGGGTCAAGATTGTCGCCTCATCAAACTTCAAAGGTCGGTTGATCAACACGTCCGCGTTGGTGATGGCTTTTCCCTGTTGCCGCTCCTTCGCCAACATAGCTCGGACGACAGTTGCTTTGTGTTGTCTTTGACATGGGACGAAGCGAAATTGTTTCGGTCCAGTGGCGGCACGCTTGAATTGGTCGAGACGGAAAAACTGCCTGCCAAGTATCACGATCTCGTCTTGCCTCGCGACCCCGAAGAGAGTTTGCAAAACACCAGCCACCGCAGCGTCGGCAATACGGCTGGCACATCGACGGCGATGTTTCACGGTCAAGGTGAAGGCGAAGATAAGATCGAAGCCGATCGCGATCAGTATCTGTCGCTCGTCGGCGACCAAGTTTCCAAAACGCTGTACAACACCGGCTTGCCGTTGGTGATTGTCGCAACAACTGAAGTCGCGGGACACTTTGAAGCGACAACGGGTTTAATTGCCGACGCAAGCGTCGAAGGAAGCCCATCGCAGTGGAGCGACGACGAATTGCGAGAACGAGTCAACACGGCCGTCGCCGACCAACTCGGCTCCACGGTTGATGACTATGTCGAGCGATTCGGAACGGCACTCGCACAATCGAAAGGCTCGGCCGACGTCGAAGAAATCCTTGACGCGGCCAAGACCGGACGAGTCGAGTCGGTGATGGTCTGTTGCGGCGCAACGGACGACGACAATGCCAACACGATCGTCTGCGAGACGTTACGTCAGGGCGGAGACGCATTCCGGTGCGAAGCCGAACACATGCCGCAAGACGCATCCGTTGCTGCGATCTTCCGTTACTAGATCGTCGCCCCTGCCGCAGCAAAAGTTGCGAACACTTGCGTCCCTCCCGCAGATTGAAACTCTTGGCGGCTTGTTGATTTAGTCGTTTTACCGTTAGTCGAAGGCGTACGTATTCCTTTCCCGCCCCGCACGTCAACGGCGGACGGCTAAATCACCACGTCGTGAAGAAGTACTAGACCGACAAACCGCTTGCCAGTTTCGATACCAACCATCATTCCTAAGGAGCAGTCCCATGCCAAACCAACGAACCATGCTCTATTTTTTCGCCTACATCACGTTGGCGATGGCAGCGATGATGACCGTCAAGGCTGACGATCGACCGCAAACACAGAACGCCGTTCCCGACGGAGCTGCCGAGCGCATCAGCGATTGGGCGTTGGCAGGTGTGATCTGGAGCGATGCCAGTCTCACCAAAAAACTTGCGTCCGAGGCTGCCAAACACAGCGAGTCAAACGAACAGAAGCAACAACTTCAGGCGATCGCGAAGCAGTCGACTGAAATCGTTGACGCTCTCGAAGAATTCGGTTGGAAGCAAACGAAACGCTCACCAGCTTCCACCACGGGGAACCGTTCCGAAAAGACAACAGCACGAAAGCCGGCCCTCGATTCGAGCATTAAACGCTATGACACCGAAACACCGGCGGGCCATGACGATCCAGGTCTAGACGACGAACGAACAGGCGACAATTTGCGACTCGATGTCGATCAGTATCGCGTCGACGACTATATCGACGAAACACCCGCCGAGGCTCGAAACCGCGCCGATGCGATCGAAGACGGAGTAGAAGGCGCTATTGCTGCCGCCGCTGGTCGACGTGGAACGGGGCGTCCGACCGCCGGTCATATCAGTGAACGAGAAGTTCAAACGCGATCTGCAACCCTGCCTTATGCTGAAGACTCGATCTATGACAGTGACGACTACGATCCGACTGTGGATTACGACGTCAACAATCCACTCGGTGTCAGCTCAACCAATCCAGCCAGCGCTGACCTGGGCGATAGAGACGACGACATCAACCTTGGCGATCCTGCCAAGGAGATCGATGGCGAAGACGAGCTGATCGCAGCGATGGCTCGCGAAAATGAGTCAACCGCCACACGCGCCCATAGCAGCAAGTCGTCCGTCGAGATGGACCGCTATACGAATCAGCGGTCAAGCAATCACAAAGATGCGAATTGGGTACAGTTCCAACTCAATGCGAATCAAGCGACATGGTCGAAATTCACGACCGATGATAACGTTGTTGATCGGACGCGAATGGCCATTACCAAGCTGAAATCAGACGCAACCGCAGCACTGGCCGCAACGTCCAACCCACAACTGGCAAAGATTCTGCAAGCGATCATCGAGTGAAGGTAGCGAAAACCGCCAAGACCATCGACGTTTTGAAGAACGTATCGAGAAACGCCGAATGTCTTGGCGACTTTCGCTACGAAATCATTGCTCGTTCTTTGCGACCGTGTTGAGCAAACGACGCAGCGTCGGAGAGATTACTCCCTTACCTGTGACGCACTTGCCGTCTTCAGGTTGCATGATTTGTTGAAGGTTTTGGCGCGCAGAAACAAGGTCGAGAATCACCGAAAGTGTCGCTTGCTTATCGAGCGGTTTCTGCAACAGACCATTGCCCTGCATTTGCTGGACGATCTTTAGCGTTTGACTGTCATGAAGACTGGTCATCACCAAGACAGGTAATTTATGGATACTCTCGTCATCCGCCTGGCGGATCTTTTCTAACAGTTCGAGCCCGCACGATTCCGGCATCTCGAGGTCAGTGACCAGCAAGTCCGGCGGTTGCTCTTGAATCAGCTCCCAAGCGACTTGACCGTTTTCCGCCAATCGACACTCGAACCCGCACTCACGCAGCCATTTGCAAACAGTCATCCGGGACGCTCGAATGTCGTCAGCGATCACGCATCGTTTAGGTGGGGCAAGATTTGACATCGTTAGCGATTTTGTGTGGAAGCGATCGAGGAGGAGGGGGGAAGTGTCAACGATGCAATCTTCGTGCCCAAACGCCCACAATTCGAGACACCGAAAGTCTTGGCGAGTTTCGCTACGTCGGGCTGCCGATTGCTACTTGGCACGCCGATTGCTTAATTAGGCTGGCATGAACAAGCCAATCACACTCAACCGAGCTTCCAATACGCAAGTCTTTGTCATCGCAATGATGTTGATGACTTTGATCCTGGCAACGGCAGGGTTGTTTGTACCAACGCTCAGTATCGTGTTGCTCGTGTTCGCGGGGCTATTGTTCGGCGTGTTCGTTCAAGCCATCAGCGAATGGCCATCGAGACATTCACCGCTGTCCTATCGGACCAGCTTTCTAGCCGTGGTGACGGTCATGTTATTGTCGATCAGCATTGGGTTCTTTTACCTCGGCTCACAGGCGGTACGCCGTGCCGACGAGCTTTGGACCCAATTACAATCCGCCGTGCGAACTGCTGACGAGAGGCTATCGCAGAACGATTGGACCAGCGAGCATTTGCCGAGCGTTTCGGAGATGCAAGACAAGGTCACGCAGTCGACCAGTTCGATCTTGCCAGAAATGTTTCAAGGGTTGCAATGGTTCGGCTGGGGTGCCACCGGAACGATGGTGATCTTCTTCGTTGGACTTTACGCCGCCTACGAACCAGACCTCTATCGCGCCGGGCTTATCAAATTGGTCCCCGTCGACAGACGAGACCGTGCCAAATCTGTCTTGAAACAGTTGAAGTCCGCACTTCGCTTATGGATTGTCGGCCGGTTGCTTTCGATGGCGCTCGTTGGAATTGCAACCGCGATCGCAATGGGAATACTGGGGATTCCTTTGCCGGTTTCACTCGGCGTCTTGGCTGCACTCTTTACATTCATTCCCAACATTGGGCCACTACTCGCCGCCGTTCCTCAGATGCTGCTGGCGGTGAACGTTGGCACGCAAACGGTTTTGTATGTGTTGCTGTTCAATGTCATCTTGCAGACTGTCGAAAGCTACTTGATCACTCCGCTCGTCCAACGACACGAACTATCCTTGCCACCGATACTAACGATTGCCGCACAACTTGTGATGGGCGTCTTGGTCGGAATCGTAGGCATCATGATGGCAGCGCCCCTGGTCGTCGTGGCAATGGTGTTGGTCCAAATGCTGTACGTTCAAGATTGCCTGGGCGACGAGCAGACTAGCCAACTGACGAGTGATTCCTCGTAGCGACACTCGCAACCACCTGTCGGTTCGGCGTGCCCTAGGCGAGTAAGCGGCGGCTTCGTCGACCGCGTACCGCGGCCAAGAGTGGCAAGAAACTGTTGGGATCTAACAACGCGATTGTCGTGCTCCCCTCCGACAGGCCGTGCTCGAAGACACTCACCGGAGGCCGATGGCGACGATAGAGAATGCGCCGAACGGCATCGCGATATTCGCAGCGGTCGCGATCATTTGACTCTCAACCCAACGCCGTGCCATAGCACTTCCAAATCTGCTTCGGTCCATTCTTCCAAACCGACTGACGGATCACCGATGAGGACACCGCCACTGGGGCCACGGCCTAACGCGACGACGGAATGCCCCATGCCGGGTATCCATCCCCATTGTTCCACGTATCGACGATCAGCCACACCGTACGGCAGTTCGACTGCGAGCAAGACCGGCCAATCATCCGCAGCAAGCAAGTCGGCTATCATGCCGTTGAGCAATTCAACATCGCGATCTTTCCGCTCTGCGACTAGCTTGATGCCACGATACAAACCGAGCGTCGGCGTGCCGCTAGAATCCGTCAAGCAAAGCGGGATCATCTCTGCTTCGCTAATGTTGATCCCTTCGGCTCGAAACAATGTTGCTGCTGCGGCAGGACTGCAAGTTGCCCAAGAGGTTTGCAACGCCACGCCGCGGTCCCATTGATCGCCACCGACCGGCGGCGGACGGACAGCCATCGACAAAATCGGCCAAAAGATCGCTGCGACAGAAGCACCAGCGAGCAAGACAGCCATGACGAAGCGTCGCCACAGAGGCGTTTTCGGTAAACGCCAAGCCCAGCCAGCGGCGAGAGCCGCGAAGATCGCAGCTAAGTTTGTATAGATGATCGCGGCCGAGGAGGGCACAAACCGCGCCCAGAACAACTGCCCCGATGCGTAGAACAGGTAGAACACCATCCCAATGACAGAAAATGCAAGACAAGCAATGGTCCGCTGACCTTTGTCCGAGTAAGCGTAGCCACCGGATACCAATCCGCTTGCGACCGAAGCGATGACCATCACCGCGATCGCAATCAACATGTCAGTTGCCATCGGTTCGCCGAGCGTCCTTCTTGCTGTCGGTTGAAGACCGCGACTTACTTTCGTGACGGCGGTTGAGCGGGTCGACGGATTGCGAGAGGGCAGCTTCATCAGCGGTATCGGAAGCGGACGGCTCCACGACTTGGATTGGAAACGAAAGCCCGTGGACAGTTTGGATCGTTGTAATCGTCATTTGTTCGTTGCTAGTTTTTTGAAAATCTGAAATCTGTTTGTAGCGAAACTTGCTACCGCAGGAAGACGGATCAATGCAAGGATCTAACCAATGGCACCGAGTGCGAGGAAGTTGATCTTCCTCTCCGCCAATCGAGTCAGCTTCTGGTTCGCGTGCCCTTCTTCGTTGAGCGTGGTCTGCAGCGTTTCTGCCGCTTTGTGACTGCCGAGTTTCTCGGCGTAGGTTCTTGCGGTTCCGTATCCCGCCATTTCGTAGTGCTCAATTCGTTGGGCCGATGCAATCAAAGCTGCGTCAAGCACGCTGGGATCGATATCGCTCTTGATAAGCCCTTCGCCCTCTTTGATCAGCCCTTCCATCGCGGCACATTTGTGACCGCCCGGTTCGAAGTCGAGCTCCTTGAAGATCGACTCCAGCCGCGAAACATGCGTTTTCGTCTCATCCAAGTGAGCAGTGAAACAGTCTTTCAAATCCGAATTGCTCGCGGCCTCCTGCATCTTGGGGATCGCATCGAGCAGTTGAGTCTCGGCGCTGTAGAGGTCTTTGAGTTCGTGAACGTAGAGTTTGCTGAGTGAGTCCAATTTCATGACGTTCCTTTCTTTGTCCCTTTGTCCAAGTGAAATGGTTATTTGCACTTCGCAAGTAACGCACATCGTAACCGACGCATATTGCGTGCCATCAACGGTGCCGTCATCGAAGAACACGGCACGAAAGCTGCATCTCAATCAGCTCCATAGCAAAAGTCGCCAAAGAACTTGGCGACTTTCGCCACGCATCACGCGACCGACCCGCCACCACACTGGACGATTAGGGATATGCCATCGCGTTCACTGCAAGCGTGCGTGAAGATGGGTGCGGCAGAACGCATACGAACAGGCCAAGCTGGTTTCCAATCGACAACGGCGTTTCAAAACAGTGCCGTCGCAACGCAAATCGCCAAGAGTTTCGGCGATGCTGGTCGATCGTCATGGCGACTTTGGTTCACGACGGTTTTGTTCAGAGATTGCGGAAGGGCAATTGCTTGACGTGCGAGCAACCCTTCAACGCGAGGCACAATCCTCAGCACGCTGGAAGGCAATCAAATTCAGCCTCCCAACAGCACCGTGTACAAGGGCATGGTGACGAACTACACGGCCACTCCGCTCAGCCGCCTCGATTTCTCGGTCGGGATGGGTTCGAAGATTCGATTGCCCAAGCTCAAGAACTTATCATGACTGTCTTCGCAAATCATGACGCTGTGGTTAACGAACCACCGCCAATGGTGCTGGTCGAATCGCTCGGTGCCGCGACGGTGAATTTGCGGGCTAACTACTGGTACAACCTCGACCAACATTCCGCATTCAACGTCGGCAGCTCGATCATTCACTTGGTGAAACAGACGTTGACTGACGCTAAGTTCACGATGCCGGACGAAGCGCGTGAACTGGCCTTCCCGAACGGCGTACCAGTTCAGATGATCGAATCGAACGATCACGTTCGAAACGAGAAAGACGCATAGGCACAGGAACGACAGCCAACCGAAACGAAGGTGAATCACGGTGAAGGCGACCTGAAGGCCGAACAGGCTGACGTGATGAGGGAGACCGATGGGGACGAGACAACCGTAGACGTAACCAATCTGATCGGATGATTCGTTCAGAAAACAAACCAGAATTTCTTATTCTCCCACGCGAGGGCAGGTCGCGGTAGCGAATTTTCAAATTCAGGGAAACACGGTTTTCTGAGCCGACGGCGGTAGCCGCGGGGACTGGGGCTGTGGTGGCGACATTCCGAAAACCCGCGGCTAGCGCCGTCGGCTCAGTTGTAGCCACGAGCGACGAACTGGCACGCGACATCGGTCGGGATGAGAATTACGCCTCGATTCGGTCTCGCCGGGTTCCGATCGCCAAAATCGCAACGGCTCCTACGATGGATCCGATCCAGCCGGCGGCATGCACCGGCGATCCGCCAAAGAGCAGGAACCCAACAAAGCCGCCGACAAACGATCCTCCAACGCCGAGCAACGTTGTGCGGATCAATCCCATGTCCTGGCGACCCGGGTAGATCGCCCGAGCGATCGCACCAATGAGTAATCCGAAAAAGATCCAACCGATAACTGGTATCAACATTCTATTTTCCTCGTAATGGCGGGGGATGACGACTCAAGCCAATGCGAACGGTGTGCCTTCCAGAAACCCAAACGTAGCGAAAGCCGTCAATGGTTCGTGGACCTATGCGTTCGCTCGTTAGCCGCAGGCGCGCCTCCTGTCGCGCACGCCTGCGGCTAGCGGTTGAACGATCAGATGGTTGAACGATCAGATCGCTTTGCAGTACTAAACCGACAAAGGCTTTCGTGCGACGGGGGGATTGCCGAAAGCTTTGGTGAATACCGCTTCAATCGCTTGGCCGTTTTCCAACCAGGCTGGGCTCTGCTCGACCACTCCTGCGGCTCCGCAACAAGCCCTTTCCCCTAGAACGCCACTCTGGCACGTCGATTGCATGAATGGTTCTTCACTCAACAGAATCAATTCAACTCAGATGAGGAGACTATCAAATGGCTAACCGAGAACAGATTCGCGGTCACTGGAACGAGATCGCTGGACGACTTAAAGAACATTGGGGGCAGTTGACCGATGATGATCTGCAACGTGCAAAGGGGTCTGCGGACCAATTAGTGGGAGTGGTTCAACAGAAGACGGGCGCCGCGAAAAGCGAGATTGAGGAATTCATTGATGGATTGTTCAACGGTGGACTCGGTGCACGTGCTGCCGAAACCGCCGAAAAATACGTCGAGCAGTACATTGACACGGCTCAGCAAGCCGCCGCCGATGCAAGCGAATACGCGAAAGAACAAGCGAGGCGACTTGCGGCCCAATCGGGCGACTACTCGGCGAAGGTCGTCGACACCGTCCGCGCTCGACCCGCTGAGTCGATGGCGATTGTCTTTGGACTTGGCATCGCGGCTGGTGCTTTCTTGTTCTTCGGACGGAAGCGGTAGGCATGAGCACGACACTTGCAACACGGAAACAGGCGACAGCGATCCGGCAGAAAATGCAAGAGATTCGCACAGAGCTTCCCTACGACGTTGACGATGCTCGTGAACGAGTGAAGCAACTGTCGGATTGGAAGTACCACATGTCTCGAAATTCAACACCAATTCTAGCCGCTGCGATTGTTGCTGGATTCATGATCGTTCCACGCAAACGCTCGCCCGAAACGGTTGTCGTGCACCGAGAATCGACGGCAACGCCGCCAGCGCCTGCGAAACGTGGGTTGTTGGGCGGTATCGCGGGAGCAGCGGCGACGATGTTGCTGCGCCAAGCAGCGTCGATGGCCGCCACACAGCTTGCGAGCCAACTAGGAAACAAACCCATAAATTAACGTAGCCACAAGCTGCCAGCTTGTGAGCTGTTTCTACACAAGTCGACAAGCTAGCAGCTTGTGGCTACGGGATTGAACAAAACACCATGATTGCACCAGCACCAAACGAGCATATTTCCGAGCGACCGCACATGCGCCGAGCCCACGCAGTTGCGGTCGAAGAAGATCAGCGCCGATGGCCAAGGCGAGCCGAACACCTGATCGAATCGCAGCCACAACTGGCAATCGCGACGGCATTGGCTGTCGGTGTCGCGCTCGGCTGGCTCATCAAACGAAAGGAATGGTAGATCGTCATGTCGAATGATCCCTACTCAAATCAATCCAGCTTCCAGCGTGTCACGCAAGATGTACTCGACCTATTTGAGCTGCAGATGCAGTTGTTGTCGGTGGACAGCCAAGATGCGAAACGAAAACTGACCACCGCGGTTGCGTGTGGAGCGATCGCGGCAACGCTCGCCGGCTCAGCTCTAACCGTGGTCATGCTTGGCGGCGGCGTTCTGCTAGGTGAAACGACCGGGCTATCCACGGGTGGTTCCTTGCTGATCGTCGGGGCCGCGGTTTTTGCGGTCGTTGCCATCCTCGGCTGGGTGGCCTTGTCAGCGATCAAGAAGGCCGCTTCTGCGATGAGCGAAACAAAATCTGAATTCACCGAGAACCTGCGTTGGCTCAAAGCAACGCTTGTCTCGCCCAAGACTTCACCGCGAAATCAAATTCGCCGCGAATCTTTCGACGATTTCGAAACGGCCCGATCACGAGCGTCTGGTTGGAACGGTTCCAACTCGGTCGATCGTGAACCAACCTCGACGTACCCAAGGTAGTTCCATGTCAAATACTACGACTCAATCTCAGAACAATATGTCCGATCAAGCAAGAGAAACCGCCAACCGCGTCGCAGCAAGCGCCGGCGATGTGGCGTCCGATGCTGCAAAGCACTACGTACAAGAACCGGCCGCCGACTTGTTCAGCTTGGCCAAGTCCTATGCGAAAGACAATCCTGACGTCGCCGCGTGCTGGGCATTCGGACTTGGTGTCCTCGTCGGTTGGAAGCTGAAACCGTAAACTTACGCATCTTGTAGCGAAACTCGCCGAGAGTTTCGTTGGTATCGATCGAAAGTCCTGGCGACTTTCGCTACGAGGAACGAGGCGAGCGATGTCCCAACTAACCAATGACCAACAAATACGATTTTCAGAGGCGTTGGCACGTCTCGATGGTGACGAGGGGACGCTCTCGATGCTCGCGGAGATGGTCGTTGAAGATGCGCCGACTCTCCTGGCGCAATTGAATGCTGATATCCATGCGGAAAAAACATCTGATGCAGCGGCGACAGGTCACTCGTTGAAGGGTTTGTTAAGCACTTTCGAAACCGGTCAGCCGGTCAGCGAGCTACAGCCGCTCATTGACGCTGCCAGGCGAGGCAACACCGCCGAAGTTGCAGCACTTCTTCGCGAGATAAAACCATCGCTTGAGAAATTGATCGATGAGATTCGCAGCATCACGGGAAGCGTTTGAATCTGGGGAGCAAGGTCGAATCGAATGGCGAAATTCGCCACAACGCTGCGAACGGACGCTGCACAGCCGCCTCGCATGCACCCGCGAAACTCTCAGCGAGTTCGGTTACGCTCGCCATGCTTCGCCGCAGCATCAGAACATCCACACGATCGCGGCGATTGCGAAACAGGCGACCGCCAAAATCGCTACGTACGACAACGCCACAATGGCGAACGGCGCACCCGGGACTTTCTCCCCGATCGAATGCTCGTTTTCGTTAACCGCTTCTTTGATCTCTTCGGTCATTGGCTTTTCGCTGCTCATGAGATGCTTCCTCTTTCGGGACTCAAATTCTCCGCTGCCGGTCAGCCGACAGCTTCTAACGAAGGACTCACGCAAATGACGCGCCATCGCGTGAGTTGTTCTGCACAATCAGAAGTCGGCACGGTGAGATTTCGGTATGGTGAAACCTTGGCATGCGGATTGCACCCACTTCAATTGCATCGACCCGTAAGCGTTAACCGCTTCCCCTACGCCAAACGTCAAGGAAATCAATCGTGGCCACTACAATGACCAACCAAAACACCGTTCTCAAAGTCCTTCTTGCAATTCTGCTGCCACCGCTAGCGGTGTTCATGGACAAAGGCGTTGGGACTCAGTTTGTCCTGAACATTGTCCTTACCCTGGTCGGATTCTGGATCGTCGGCATCATTCACGCATTGATCGTCGTGCTGTAGTCCTAGTCCCATGGCGATGAATTGGTGTTCCTAGCCGACAAGCTGGCAGCTTGTCGGCTACGAAGCTTTGGTGGCAAACGTAATGTTTGACGACATGTATGATTCCCTAATCGAAATTGGGGAGATCATTGCCGGGCCGCTCGGCGACGTGGTCCGCGCAGCCGCGACGTTGTTCGATCCAGAACTCGAAGCAACGTGGGCAAGTTCCTCGCAATTAAGTACACAGGATGTTGGCTTACTGACAACGATCCTAATGATTTGCTTCAGTGCTTCACTGAAATTGTTGACTGGTGCGCTCGGTGCAAGTTTCGAATCCCAGCACCACTTCCGTCAAATCATTTTTGTTGACGAAGAGATTTAAGATCGAGCGGTTTCTTAGTGTCGCCGGTCGCGCTGCGAAAGAACGCCGGCAACATACTCCCGTGGAGTCTCTAGCGAAGGTCGCCAAGACTTTCGGACCCGCCAAGATTCAAATCGGAAAGGCTGAAACGGTTGGCGAGTTTCGCTACGGCAACATTTTGCCGGCCAGGTTTTGGCATACGGATTGCAACCGATGGTCGCAAACCAAGTCGCTAAAAACACAAGTCACGTAAACAATCGAAAGGTATCCGACATGGATTTCATACGTCTACTGATCGCATTCCTGTTGCCGCCCGTTTCGGTTTACATGCAATTTGGAATCAGCAAACACTTTTGGATCAACTGCTTGCTCACTCTATTGGGTTTCGTCCCAGGAATGTTGCACGCTGTTTACACAATGGCGTCAAACCAGCCAGGCTTGAAGCGACTTTAATCCCCTCACAACTCAATCAAGGACACGAACATGCGTGCTTTTTCCTTTACCCTTGCTGCGACTGGTCTGATTTCGATCAGTTTGGTCGGTTGCGACGGCAGCGCTGGAACCACAGACGACTCGACACGAATCGAAGTCGAGGTCCCCAAAGTTGAAATTGGGGATGCGCCAATTGATCTCGACCCGACCACCGACAACGACGTTGATATAGACACTCCTTTGGAAGGCGACTCATGAGCGATATGAATTCAGAAGATATGAATCCAGAAATCGAAGAGCAACTCGACAAGCTAGCCACCATCTGTTGTTCGCAGCTTGAAGGCGAAAGCCAATCGCCTTCCATCGAAGACTCGACCATCGCGGAACTCCTGAAATCTCTGTTGATGAGCGGCTATGCGAGGGAAGACGGTGCGTCGCTACAGACAGATCTCGAAAGCCGGGTGAAGCACAGTTGTCGAGAGCCCGCGATGCATCGAGGTGGTGCGTTGTCGAGTATCACGAAGCAACTTCAATCCAAGTTCGACGACTTGAAACGCTGGGAGTCCCGGCGACCCGACGAGAAAAGCAATGCGAAAGCTGCCAATATCAGTTCCGCGACGGATGCATGATCCAAACATCACCAACTTGGGTCACAAACTGGGTACGCCAGACGGAATGGTGCGCTCGTCAAAGCGCACAAAGGCTGGAACGCGAGAAAGCGTATTCGAAGCGGCCTAATTCGGCAACGCTTTCAGCAAGTCCCCACTGCGTTGATGGTGGTGAGGCTCGCTTTTCCCGGTTGCCAACTGGATCAACAAGTTGCGGGTTTTGTGCGCTAAACCCGTTGCGTTTGTATTGGACTCATTGACGTCGTCCGCCAGCCGTATCCCATTTTGACTCGGTGCAGTTTTTCCGATCTGAGTCACAAAACCACCATCTTCTGCGTGCATCGTGCTTAGAATCTCTGTGCATCGCCGTACGACCTTGATCCGCAACTCTACGTCGAACGCCGCATCGTTGCTTTCTTGATCGGCGCTGTCGGATGCGTTGCGGTTAAGGATGTTCAGCATGTTGGCCGTATTGTAGAGGACGATCGAGTTCTGATAGTGCGAGTGAAACAGATGATCCAGCGTGGTCGCCAGCATTTCTTTCTTTCGCGGTATTGGTACACCTGTACCATCAAGAAATGCTGCGATCTTGTACGACCCTGAAAGACTGGAAGTCCAATCATCATTCAGGGCAGCGAAGTAGCCATTATCCTGCTGTCGCCGTGCGACGTACTTCCTGGCCAGCGGAAGTAGCGTTTCGCGTTTCTCCGATGGCAACTGGTTGAACACTCCCAATTCAGCACGCAGACGACCGCCCACGGTCCATGTTCTTGACTCCCACGGCAACGAATCAAGCCACTCCGTAAATGCCTCGGGGGACTCGTAATGTTTGTAGTGCTGACTAGCAACCGTGTTCTCATCGACGCGACTAAGGGGATGCTCATAGAGAGGCTTTGCGCCGCAGCTTTCCAGTGCGCCGATCGACATCCCCAAGGCACGAGTCAACATGCTGTGGCTGTATTGATCTTGGTAGTCGGGATCGCGAAAGAAGCCGGTATTGGGATTTTGACGGCTTTGGAAAAATCGAATCACGTTCGCCCGGAATCTTGGCAAAGTCTGCTGCGTCATTCCTGTCCAATCGAGAACATGGATCGCTTTGGCGGTCGCTTCAATAAACGGGCCGTACTGTGGACTGCGTTTACTGCTAAGCGAATAGAAGAAGCCACCGCTTTCGGGGTCGTAGACTTCGCCCCACCATGCAAAGCAGCGATCGAACTGATGGTCAAGTTCTTGCAACGCTTCGTCCAACTGCTTCTTCGATTCAGTGGTCCCAGTCGCCTCGCTGGCAAGCGACGAGACCGAAGATTCACCGAACTCTTGTGCACTTGATCGACACCCGAATGCACCAAGCACGATCCCGACGGCCACAATCGGTGCGAGGAGCATGTGATATCGGCTACGCATGTGAGTCTCCATTTCACAGCCAATGCTGTTTGCATCAAGAATAGTCATCGTGGTGCGGATCCTGGCCTCAGTTAACGGTTTTCAGAATGATCTTACTCGGGTGCAGCTTGATGTCGCAGCCCGTTGGCTCACTTGCAATGCGCCGATCGGACAGGCCCGCGTGGCATAACATTTGCGTCCGCAACTTAACTTGCGAAAACACTGAAACTAAAGAAAACGCTGACGGAACGAAACGATGAATATCAATTTGCAAGGCCGAGTCATCTTAATCACTGGTGGCAGCGCGGGTATTGGCGAGGGAATCGCTCACGGCGTTTCCAAGTGTGGCGCGAAGGTCGTAATCGTCAGCCGCGATGAGGACGAAATGCAATCCGTTGTCGACTCGATCAAAGCCGACGGCGGCGAAGCGTCATGGGCCAGGGCCGACGTGACGGAGAGTGAACAGGTTGCCGGCGCCGTCCAGAAAACGATCGCTGACCACGGTCGCATCGACGGCCTGGTTGCCAACGCCGGCATCAATGGGACGTGGGCGCCTGTGGACGAGATCACGCCTGACCAGTGGCGAAAAACGATCGATGTGAACCTTACGGGAACCTACTTGGCGGTCCATCACTGTGTGCCTCACCTTCCCGAGGCTGGCGGCGGCAGCATTGTCATCATGGCGTCGATCAACGGGACGCAAACGTTTAGCAACGAAGGGGCCTCGGCCTACGCGGCAAGCAAAGCGGGCCAATTCGCGTTCGGCAAGATGCTGGCTCTCGAGCTGGCACCTTCCAAGATTCGCGTCAACGTGATCTGTCCTGGCGCGATCGAATCGGACATTCACGAGAAGACGAATCGCGAGAACTTGAAGAGCATCGAAACACCAACGATATTCCCCGAAGGCGACATTCCGCTTACTGGAGGTGACTACGGGACGCCGGATCAAGTCGCCAGCTTGACCGCGTTCTTGATGAGCGATCTCGCCAGTCACATCACCGGCACGCCGGTCTGGATCGACGGTGGCCAGTCGTTGATTCGGTAGAGAAAATCGTCAAGACTTTCGGCCCGCAACAAACTCGGCACAAGCTGACACTCTTGGCGAGTCTCGCGACGGTGACCTCATCCGCTGGCCAAGTGCTCGTCCGTCTGGTTTGGGCTTGCGAGTCGATCGAGCTGAATCTCTGAAACTCTCAATTCCGCCGTTTCAAGATAAACACCCAGTCGGCCGGAATCGAAACTCTGGTCCGCCAGCGACAAAACCACACGCCCGTTGACAGACAGTTCGATGTAGCTGCCGAACGCAATCAGTTGAACGTCCGCGTCTGTGCGGATTTCCGAGAACCAGAACCCGGACTGCAACGAACGGAACTGCATCATGTGTTCGCCGCTGCCGACTTCGCCAGTTCCCCATGCTCGCAGTTGCGCGACGCCCTTCAACATGTCCAACGACAGGTAGTATCCGTCTCGCGACTCGGCGTCGATCCGAAAAACCAAGCCGCACTTACCGAGCCCTTGCATTTCCAATTTGGCTTTGAAACAAAAGTGGTCGACGTCATCATCAAAAACGAACGCCTGGAAGCCGCTTTCACACCCCAAGTCGAGGTGCCCTCCATCGACTCGGCAAATCTGCACCTGCGGTCCAACGTCCTCGATCAGACTGTGAATGCACCTCGCGTCGACAGACTCTCGCACATAATCACCGATCCCCTCGAACGTCACGGCGCGTAGGAGCCCCTGATCGTTCTTGACCAACCGCTTTGGTGGTGGCATCAGATTTTCTGCCGTTCGGTCCGCCAAGTTCATCGAATAGAAGTTCCACAGCAACCAGCCCTTTTCGTCACGACAAACTCGACCTGCGTAGTTACCCTGCGGCAGCAGCACGTTGTCGTGATAGCTCTGCCAGCGGTTCCCGATCTTGTCAGTGTGCCAGTATCGGATCTTGGCATCCTCGCGGATGCTGCCGATCAAATAGTGATCATCCTCGACAACGATCAGGTTAGGAACTTCGACATCGTCGTACAGACGCGGATGGTGCAGGGCAGGCTGACCCACAAAATGATTGGGTTCGACTTCCTTCAACAACGCAACACAACCGCGTCGAACGATCGGTCCCGTGTTGACCCGGCCCGCTGCCATCAACCAACCGTCGTTGCCATCGTGATAGTAGAAGGGATCGCGAAAGCTGACCCAGTGTCGGCCTTCGGCCAACGAAGCTTCATAGTGTTGAGGGTCAGGCTCCAACGGGAAACAGCTTGCTTCATCAAACATCGCATGACGACAATCGGCCGAGTCGGATCGACTTTTCCGCAGTGCCTGCTTCACGCGCTGAGGGTCATTCGGGCCACGATGATCTTCCCAATGAACCGGTGTCTTTTGCCAATGGAAGAGATCGTCGCTGACGGCCAGCCCCAAACGCTGGTAGTTGCCTTGATCGCGGCGCGACAGCCCGGTGTAGAACATTCGCCAGCGACCGGCGTGATGTGGATCAGGCGAAACATGCATGGTCCAAAGCATCAAATCGTCCCAACTGCCGGGATCGCCGATGAACAAGGCATTGTTGACTCGCCGCCAATTCAGCGCGTCGGTGCTGACGGCGTGGGCGATGAAGTCGTGGTTGGGCAGGACCAAGTGAAACAAATGATACAGGCCATCGTGGAACAACACGTCCACGTCGCCAATCGTTTTTCGGCTGCCGTCAGTTTCTGAAAACATGTGCTATCGCTGATCGCATCTGGTTGATTGTTGAACGCGTTGATTCGTTACCGGTCGCATTACTCACCAGCGTAGCGAAACTCGCCAAGCCTTTCGGCCCACCGGTATTCCAAAAGCCCTCGCGACTTTCGCTACACCGTCTCGTTGGCACGGTGGTTGCATCGTCTATTCCTTGAAAATGTACACGAAGGCACTCGCTTTCACCCACCCCGCATACTTGGAGAATGAAATGAAGATTTGGAAACTGATTGCATGCAGTCTGCCCGTGCTGATGGTGACATCTGCGAAGGCGCAAACGGCGACGGATCCAGAAAACGTCGGCAGTCGCTACGAAGACGACGCTTGGTACGACGTCAGCGAGTGGTTTGACGGCAACGACTACAACCCAACCGATGAAGCGATCGGACGCTGGGACGACGAGAAGTTCGACTACTACGACAAGCAAACCAGTACGGACAGCGACAACGACCATGAATTGGTAGACGCCAAAGAATTTTATGGCGAAGACTACGACGACGGGTACGCTAGGTACTACGATCAGGACCGCGATGGCAACTATGAACGCATGTCACGCTACCACGATACCGACGGCGATTACCTTAACGACAGCTATGCGACCTACCGTGATGACGACGGTGACGGGATGTACGAGACGTACGACTTCAGCGAGATCGCGGGCAACAGCGCTGTGCATAGCAGCAATGTGGCTCAAAAGACTCAGAAAGGCTTAAGCGGGAAAGCTCATCAGGTGACGGGTACCGTGAAGGAAACCAAACTGGTCAAACGGCTTGGGGACATCAGTTTGTTAGCGCACGTCAATGCGGACAGCGGGGAATCAACGTGGGTCGATTTCGGTTCCAACGGAACTTTGCTGCAACTATTCAAGGGCGACGCACTAACGGTCTTCGGTCCAATCACCAAGCGTGGTGATAAGGAAGTCTTGGTTGCGACCACTTTGGAACGCGACGGCCAGCAACGTCCGATCGAGAGGATCGGACGCCGATACACGGGCACGGTCCAGTCGACAAAGCAGGCTAAAGTCAAAGGCGAGCAACACCGGATGGCAAAGCTAAAGACGGACGAAGGAAAGATGCTCACCGTCGATATGGGTCACCCCAAATCGGATCAAGACGTCAAGGAAGGCAGCAAGGTTACCGTCACGGGAGTGCCGGTGAAGTTGGGTGACCGAGTCGTCCTGATTGCTGACCAGAATCAGACGTCAGCCAAACAGTAGACTTGCTTTCGCTTCTAAGTTTCGGGTTGATGCAATCCTATCAGCCCGAAACCTTTTTATTGGGACAAATAATGTCAGTTCAAATTTCAGAAAACTCACCGCCACAAGAAAGTGCTCGGCGCCGCTCGATGAAAGCCGTCGTGTACGACGACTACGGCGATGCGAAAGTTCTGCACGAAACCGAAATGCCCGTTCCCAATCGTGCGCCCAGTCAACTGCTGATCGCGGTTCAGGCGTCCAGCGTCAACCCGATCGATTACCGGCTTCGCAGTGGCGAGATGAAAGGTTTGCTACCGTTCGGGTTCCCCCGTGTTCCCGGCTACGACGTTGCTGGAACCGTTGTCGACTGCGCGTCTGATGCACCTTTCCAGGTGGGTGACCGAGTGATGGCGTTTCTTGATCACGCACGCGGCGGTGCGTGTGCGGAGTTCGCTGTTTGTGCGATTGATGTGGCTGCGAAATTGCCCGACTCGATGCCATTCGAGGAAGCGGCAGCAATCCCGTTGGCAGGCACGACGGCGCTACAGTCGTTACGCGATCACGGGAAGATTGTGTCGGGAAAACGCGTGCTCATCAACGGAGCAAGCGGTGGAGTCGGTGCGTTCGCGGTTCAAATCGCAAAGGCGTACGGCACTCACGTCACAGCGGTCGCGAGCGGCGACAACGAAGCCTTTTGCATGGACTTAGGTGCGGACCGATTTTACGACTACAAGAAGGTTGACTTCGCTAAATCGGTGGAGCAGTGGGATTTGATCTTCGACGCGGCTGGAAAATCAGGCTACTTCGAAGCCCGCAATGTCCTGAGCGACGACGGGCGATATGTCTCGACGGAGCCTGACGTCAAAGGCATGCTGATGACGTTGCTGACGTGGCCGCTATCGAAGACCGGCAAAGTGATGCTCGCCAAACCCAGCGCCGATGACTTACGTGAACTGATCGGCCTTTACGAACTCGGCAAGCTGACCGTAACGATCGACAGCCGTTTTCCATTGAGCGAAGCAGCGGCCGCTCATTGCCGTGTTGAACAAGGCGTTGACCGAGGAAAGGTCGTGTTGGTCAGTGAGCGACCAGCGGTGTAGCAAAGATCCGTGGCCGCTAACTGCCAATTTGCGTGCGTTGCCGCTTGAGTCAACAAGCAGGGCAGTTTGCGGCTGTGGCTGGAATGGAACCTGCATGGTAATTGTTCAGTCATACAACACGACATCCAAAGGCTCACCGAAAGTCTTGGTGACCTTCGCTAAGCCCCAATCCCCTTGAAACGAACGAGACCAACATGGACACCCAACAAAAACTAATCGACATTCTCAATGATTTCGACACCGCGATGCTTGTCACGCGAGGCGATGACGGATCGCTTGATGCTCGCCCCATGGCGGTTGCACAGGTAGAGGATGACGGCCAAGTTTGGTTTGTCACCGACCGCAACTCGGGCAAGATCGCTGACCTGATGCTCGATTCCGATGTCGCTGTCGCGATGCAAAGTTCTAACAAGTTTGTTTCGCTATCTGGGACCGCTCACGCAGTCGACGATCGAGCAAAGCTAGACGAGCTGTGGAGCGAAGCTTGGAAAGTTTGGTTCCCCGAAGGCAAAGCTAGCGATTCCATCGTTTTGCTGAAGGTCGAACCGACACGTGGTGAATATTGGGACAACTCTGGCCTGACCGGAGTGAAGTACATGCTCAAAGCGGGCAAGGCGTATTTGCAAGGCGAGCGGCCTGAAACTGATGCGTCAACGAATGCATCGGTATCGCTGTAGACGCTTTCCCAGTCGCGAAGCTCGCCGAGAGTTTCGGTTGCACGATCACCCCACGAAAGTCCTGGACCTAGTGACTTTCGATACACGACTTTCGATACACGACTTTCGATACACGAGGAAACGAACCATGGAAACCCAATGCCTTATCGCCGAGTTTAAAAACGAACAAGACTTCCGTACGGCGATCGAAGTTCTTGAAAAAGCCCACTTCAGCCCAGACGAAGTCTCCACGGTGACGCATTCCGACAACGAGAGCCTGATCGAACTCAATCAAGTGACGGACGAGGAACTGGCCTCACCTCCAGCAGAGAAAACGACGGCCACGACCACATTGGTGGGTGGAACACTCGGGGCGGCACTTGGGACCATGACGCTGATCGGGCCGATGTTGGTTGCCGGTCCCCTACTTGGAATGGCTGCCGGAGCAGTCGGCGGAAGCATGCTGAGTGCGGTGGAAAGTTGGGGCGTCGATCACGGAGTTGCCCAAGACTACGAATCAAAAGTGCGTGACGGGGCGCTACTGATCATCGTCACTGGCGATCAAAACCGCCTAGCCATCGCCAATCGCATACTGAAAACAACCGGGCCTGGCTCGCTGGAAACGTATCCGCGATAGAACCGACCGGGTGAAATTCTTGACGAGTTTCGCAAGCGAGCAAATGAGCCCTTTTCTTAGAAGTAACTGAAAATGATTGACCAAATTCAAGAACGTTTCAACGACTTGCGTGACTCGGCTGAAGAACATTTCGACAGCGAACCCGATGAACGTAACGTTGGTATCGGCCAAACCGAAAATTTGCTCGCGTTTGCCGCCGCGATGGGCGCGACATTCATTGCTCGTAACGCATTGCAAGCTGGTTGGCGAACAACGCTTGATCGCGATCCGCCCAAAAATCCCGCCTCGCCAGAAGTCGATTGGAAAGATGCACTTTTGTGGGGTGCCGTCTCGGGCGCTCTGGTAGGTGTCGTGCGAATTGCGTCCCGACGTGCTTCGTCGAGCGCCTACAACAACTTCGTCTCGCGGGGGCGGTAATCGCATGTTAGACGAAGCGACCGAAATACGGGACTGCGTCCGCCGCAACGCGAAGTCGCTTTCCGCACGACTGCGAGAGATTCGCCGTTACCTCCACCAGAAGCCCGAACTATCCGAATGCGAGTACGAGACGACGGAATTCCTTGGGGATCTCGTTTCTGATCTAGGCCTGGCACCCAATTTTGCGGGCGACCGCCGTGGCGTTTGGGCAGACATTCAATCCTCAACGGGAACTCCGGCGAATCGCATTGCCATTCGCGGCGACATCGATGCGTTGCCCATCCAAACTCAGTTGCAAACGCGGTACGCCAGCCGTGTATTGGGTGTCATGCACGCTTGCGGTCATGATGCTCACGCGACGATGGTGTGGGGAGCATTGGCAATTTTAAAAGAGTTGGCCGACGAAAAGTTGCTGCCCGATGACAGCTCAACGCGTGTTATTTTTCAACCTGCGGAAGAGATCAGCACGGGCGGTCAGCACATGATCGACGCAGGAGCTTTGGATGGCGTCAACGCCGCAATCGCTCTTCACGTTGACCCCAGCCGACCAGTCGGCAGCTTCGGCTATCGCGATGGTGCGTTCACCGCTGGCTGCGATACGTTTCACCTGACGGTAACCGGTCAAGCCGGCCACAGTGCGCGCCCACATCTGACGGGCGACACGGTTGGAGCGGCTTCGTCATGGGTGACCGATGTCTATCGTCGATTGCCCAGGAACGAGGACGCACGCGAAGCGGTTGTCGTGAACGTCGGCCAATTCGTGGCCGGCAACGCTCCCAACATCGTTCCGGGTGAAGTGAAACTCAGCGGCACCGTCCGAACCTTGTCTGGCGAAAGTGGCGAACGTGCCAAACGTCAAATGCAGCAACTCACCAAGGCTTTGGAATTGAGCCACCCCGTCAAGGCGGTTCTGAACTTCTCCACACACACACCGCCCGTAATCAACGATACGGGGATCAACACGACTTTCCGACAAGCGGCTTCGGTGATCGTGGGCGAATCGAATGTGCGATCGATTCCGCAGCCCAGCATGGGAGCGGAAGACTTTTCCGTCATCGCGTCGAAGGTTCCTTCGGCAATGATGCGAATTGGCGTCGCCGGAATCGACATCGGGGCTCAACCATTGCATACCCCCACGTTCGACATTGACGAAGCGGTCCTGGAACACGGTGCAGCAGTACTTGCCCTCGCTGCAATCAATCTCTTCACAGAAACAACTTCATGAACCACTCAATCCCATCGGTCGGCGTCGAATAAGAATACCAACTGGTTGATCCTAGTACGGGTCAATTGTTGCCGAACTGCAGAGAGGTGATGAAGCAACTCGGGGACGACGCCAAGGCCGACATTCAACATGAATTGCATCTGACACAAATCGAGATGGCCTCGACGGTCTGCAGCACTCTTGACGAAATTCGTCGTAGCCTTAAAAACGTTCGCAGCCAATTGATTGAAGCGGCAACAAAACGGGCGCGGCGTTTGTCGCTGCTGGCAAGAATCCGTTGGCAGTGCCTGTGTCAGAATCATTCACTCCGCATCAGCGTTACCGTGCGATGCACCAGCGGTTTCAACAAATTGCTCGCGATATGTTGATCCTCGGTTTCCACGTGCATGTCGCCATGGACGACCGCGCACCCGGCTTGCAGGTGATGAATTAATCGCGACGCTGGTTGCCGGTCCTTCAGGCGCTGTCCGCGAACTCGCCGTTTTGGGATGGCGAAGATACTGGCTACGCGAGTTACCGACGCGAGCTTTGGGCACAGTGGCCGATGGCAGGCCCGCCGCCACATTCTGACTCTATCGACGATGACGAGTCCTGCGTCAACGATTTGACGCACTGTGGCGCGAGAGTACGCGCGAGTGCGTGCGTCCATCACTGGAAGAATCAGGTGACTTGGATTGTGTGAAAAAGTATCTGAACCAAATACTGTCCGACGGGACGGGCGGTGATTGTCAACGAGCCGCCGTCGGAAGCGACAGGAACTTGACCGACGTCGTGAACAAAGCCATCGTTGAGACAGCACAAAATGCCATGGCCACAAACTGCTAGGCCGCCGGCCTTTGCGAGGACGCACGCGGTGGAGCGCATGGCGACATTAACTTTCTCGCCGCCGGCGTGCGTTGTTGAAAACCTACCCTACTTCCACGTTACTGGTCAGCGAGATGTTGTAGGTCGAAATGCGATCACGAAGTTTCCCGCGAGTGATGCCCAGGGTTTCCGCCGCTTGACTTTGGTTGCCGTCGGTCGACTTCAACACCTCACTGATGACGTACTTCTCCATGTACTGCATCGCTTCGGAATACACATCAGTCGACCTCTCGTCGAGCAATCGTTTCACAAGCTGCGGCAGCGCCGCACCATCGGCGGTTTCGTGACTGACCGAACTGACGGCGGCGCTTCCCTTGGTGATTTCGATGGGCAGCCCGTCAGGCGTGATCACCGGCATCACCGAATCGAGAATACAACGACGAATCACCGCTCGTAACTGACGCACGTTACCAGGCCAATGATAACCGGAAAACAACTCCACGGCTTCAGGCGACAAACCTTCCAAGTCGGGCTTGTTGAATTCCTTTTTTGCTTGCGCCATAAAAAACTGAATCAGTGCGGGCACATCACTGAGTCGTTCACGAAGCGGTGGCAATTCAATGGTGACTCCGTTAAGCCGATACAACAAATCTTCCCGGTAGTCGCCGTCTGCGACCATTTCTTCCAAAGGCCGATTCGTGGCCGCGATGATCCGGCAATCAGTGGTCAGTTCCTTGTTGCCACCGACTCGTTCAAATCGTTGCTCTTGCAACACTCGAAGCACCTTCGCCTGAACCGACGGAGCCATGTCGCCAATTTCGTCCAGAAACAGAGTGCCGCCATTGCATTGTTCAAACTTACCGATCCTGCGTGACTCGGCACCCGTGAACGCCCCCTTCTCGTGCCCAAACAGCTCGCTTTCGAGCAAGTTGTCCGGCAGCGCGGCGCAGTTCACCGCCAAGAACGTTTCGTTACTGCGATGGCTGTATTGATAGAGCGCCCGCGCAACGAGCTCTTTGCCGGTACCGCTTTCGCCGCGAATTAAAATCGGAACGTCTTGTTTGCTGACTTTCCCGATTGCCTTGAAAACGTCCAGCATGGCCGGCGACCGACCGATGAACAGCTCGCCGGAATCGTCCGCCGACGTGTCATCAGCACTGATCGCGACCGGAACACTGCTGATTTGGCGTTGCTCGATCGCCTTTTCGATCAGATCGCGGAGCGGCTCGACAGACAGCGGTTTTCCGATGTAATCGAACGCACCGAGCTGCATCGCTTCGATTGCCGTGCTACTAGCCGCTTCGATGGTCATGAAGACAACTGGGATGCGCCGATCGAACTCGCGAATCTCGCAATAGACTGCCAAGCCGTTTTGATCAGGAAGCTGGATGTCAAGCAAAACCGTATCAAAACTGCCGCTCTTCAGTTTCGCGAGCCCTTCGGTCGCGGTGGCCGCGGTCTCTACATCGGCGATTGTCGAGAGTGTCTTTTCAGCCAACGCAAGAATCGTGCGATCGTCGTCAATGACGAGAATACTTGGCATAGGCTTGGACCATTTAGATTGTGATTTGGGGAGTGTACTGGGTGCAAATTCAGCACTCGCGGCGCTAGCAGTCATTTCGGCAGTCCGTGATATTTTGAGTTTACGAAGCAATTGGTCGATTGTCGATCAGATTGACTTTGCAACTGCCGTGCCAGACCGCCTACGCATTCAATTTCGGCCTACAGCTCCGAGGCGAACAAACGTGCAGCGGTCGCCATCGCGGAACGAAAGGTTGACCGATTGGTCAGCCCCGAATCACAACCACTTGCCAAATCTTCGTACCAATCGCTGACTTGCGAGATCGTCGTTTTATCGTGGACCAAGACCGACAACTCGTAGTTCAGAAAGAACGACCGAACATCGAAGTTTGCCGATCCAACCAAAGCCACCAGATCGTCGACGATCCCGATCTTGGCGTGAACCATTCGATCGGGGACCCGGTGTACCTTGCACCCGACGTCCAGCAAGTCCTTGAAGTAATCGAAACGAGCGTAGTCGACCGGCCGTAGATCGCTAACCTGCGGCACAAGCACTTGAACGTCGATGCCGCGACGACACGCCAGTTCCAGCGATCGCATTGCATGAGGCGGTGGAACGAAGTACGGCGTGCAGATCCAAATCCGCTGCCTCGCCTGATGGATCGCGAACTGCCAAAAATCTTCCAAGATCTCGTCGGGTCCATCAGGGCCAATCGGCATCACTGTCAACCGTGAACCTTCGTCCGCGTCCGCCGCATCGTCCTCTTCCAGTTTCATCGGTGGAAGATTCTCGTCGGTTTCAAAACTCCAATCGCTGCAAAAGACGGACTGCAACTGAGTCGCCGCAGGGCCTTCGATCCACAGACTCAAATCAACCCAGGCGTCTTCACCAGGATCATCGGTCACCTCTTCTTCCACGATGTTCGCACCACCAAGGATCGCACGCTTCCCATCAGCGACAGCAAGTTTGCGGTGATTGCGAAAGTTCAGATACGCCAGTCGCGAGAGTTGGGACATCGCCTTGAACCGATGAGCGCGGCCGCCCGCATCACGAACTTTCTGCAACTGTTCCTCTGGCAGCATGAAAGAACCGAATCCATCAACCAGCAAACGAACTTGGACACCGCTGCGAGCCTTTTCGCAAAGCCGTCCGACGATCGCGTCGGCGCTGTCTCTTTGATCCAAAATGAAAGTCATGACATAGATCGCCTCTTCGGCACTGTCGATCAAGTCCATGAACCCTTCACGCACCTTCGACGGGTGACTGAGCAATCGCACATGATTGCCGGTTGTTGGCGGACAGAGCTTCCTCGCCAACAGCAACTGCTCCAGTGCATCGTTTGGTTCCTGACCGGCCCCCGGGAGCGTTGGCATGTCGACCAACTTTCGCTGATCATGCTCTGCCGAAATCTTACGACCACCGAGCCACAGGAATAGCAACAGACCGACCGGCGGCGAAAGCAAGGTCAACCCAAGCCAACCGATCCGACCAACGCTATGCCGCTGTTCGTTACGGATAATGGTCATCGCCAGGATCGTCAAGAACGCCCCCAAGACGGAACTGATGTAGGCAACGATCCAAAGCATGGTGTTTTCCTTGACGGTTTCCGGTCGCAAATATCGCCAAGACGATCGGCGGCACTGGACTTGCCGAAACGATTGGCGATTTTCACTCGCACTGTCTAACGCACTGTCTAACGAGTCAGTCCCTCGTTGGTAATGGTTAGCTCGGCAGAAGTTTGCAGCTTCATCGCCGACTGTGAACCAGCCAATTCGATCGTCGTAGGATAACAACGTTTCATCGTGATAACAGATCTCGGTGGCAACTCGACTTCATCTTCGCTGTCATTCGCTGCGATGACGATGACCCGAGTATCATCGGACTCGTTCGTCACTTTCAACTTGATCGCAGCCGACTTCGGACGTCCGAATAACTGAACCGCGTAGAAGGTGACGCCATCGTTCGTTGCGACCGCGACCCCTGTTTCGGTCACGTAGTCGGCCAGCATGTTCTCGCGGTGCGGGGGTGAATCGATCCAGCCTTGAACAAATACATCAATCAGGCTTTTCGCAGCCACCTCGCCAGTATTCGTTCGATACGCGATGTTCTCGCGGACGACGCAGTACTTGTATCCCGCCGCCTTGGCTCGCTGTGCGGGAGTTTGCCCGTCGGCCCGATGCCCGTACTTGCCCGACTTCGCCATGAACTTTGCAAACCTGGACGCGGTTTCGGTCAACTTCGAATCCATGCTAACCGGCTGCAAATCATGCTCGTTCCGAAAGTCGTTCGTCTGCGTGACAATTGCCTTTTCCACTTCGGCGATCATGGGATCATCGGATGTCCGATCCTGAGCATTCGCAAAACCAGTAATCGCGAGCAGGAATACGACGGTAGAGAATCGCTGCATGGTGCGTGTCCGTATTATCAAGAGTGTGATGCGTGGTGATACCACAGTGAAAGTCATCGCTCGGGAATTCAAGCTTCCTGTGCTTGCAGCATCCACAGGTGTTTTTCCAGTGGACCAGTGATCGCAATGCACATGTCTTCGCTAATAGGGTCAAGATCACCGAGTGTCCCGATCGCCGACCGCAGTTCGTCGACGGTGGTCTTCATTGCATCCGCGACACGCCCAATCGTCGGCCCAACTTTTACGAAGCCCTCTGGGTACTGCTGCAAATCGCTATCCGAGGCAACTTTCGCGGAACGGCCATCGGGAGCAATGCCAAGCGTCGAAATACGTTCAGCCACCTCGTCGCTGGCTGCTCGCACCGAGGCAATGATCTCGTCGAGCTGCAAGTGAATGCTGCGAAAGTTCGGCCCGACGACGCACCAATGAGCCTGTTTCATCAACAGGGCTAAGTCGATCAAGTTTGTCAGATTGTGTTGCAGCAACGTGGCGACTTGATCGGTCTTCTCATCTGCGAGAACGTCACGAGTGAACTGGGTCTTAACGGTAGTTGCCATGATTCATTTTCCTGTTGTGTGGACAGAGAGGTTCGTACCGTCGCCAACACAACGCATCTTCCATACCAATCACGAAAGGACCTATTGCCCAAACTTGCCACCCAAACAGGGGCGGCGATGCTGGTTGCTTGGCGGGCGTCGCCTTCATCCGCAGACTCTTCCCCGCTTCCTCTAACTTCCATGAACAAATGGACTGGATTTCGAAAGTGTGCGCGGTTGACTGGCTCAACACCCATCGATTCAAGGATGAAAGTCAGGCAGGAAAATTCTTGTGGTCCATTTTGCTGCTCGAATCTTGCTGTCGCATTAATTTTCCTGCCTCGGCTAATCCGGACGCACGCTTTTTTCGGATGCGCCCCAATGGCTCAGCCGCTCCGCCACTGGTGCAGCAGGTTGCTCAGATCCGCAAGCGGTTTGGCGTCGTGGTGAGCGATCCCGGTCATCGGAGCGGCTGGGAGGGCACTGATCAACAGCCCCATGAAGATCAACAACCACTGAGCGAGACGACCAATGACGCGACCAAGGTTTGCCGATCGTCTTGTCGTCTTGCACCGGTTCACAATCCTGGCCGGGCCTACACGAGTCTTCACCGAGCACAACGGCCAAAGGAACGGTCGTGGGGAAGTTGATGAAAACTTCTCGCTGGACGATCAGCAGAGGCACGGCCAGAAAAATGACCGGCAATCCCCGAAGGAATCCCCAGAACGCGACCGCGATCAATACGACCAGCGAACCAACCCTAAGTGTTTTACCAATCACGGTGGGTGTAACGAACTGCCCTTCGATCGCCGTGGTTAACCAGAACGCAGCAGCCGTCCCGAGTGCCCAGGGACAAGGAATCAAAGACGCTGCCGCCGGCGACCAACACGATCACCGTACCGCCGATCGGACCAATGCACGGACCACCCATCGCAAACGACGTTCCACTGCTCGGCACCACGACTTACCAGCTTGGAGGTCGTGCGTTTTCTGGTCGCTGTTTTACCAGCGTTTACTTCGTTTTCCCGCTGGCGGATTCTACAACTGAGCCGTGTTTCTTTGAATCAAAAATACGCTACCGCTACCGGCCCTCCTGCGGGAAGGCAAAAGGCTAACACTGCAAACGCTTGACGAATATGGACTCAAAAACCGCACGACCTTCTTGTGGACAAGAGAAGAGACTCATGGCACGCGTTTTGCTCCCTCTTCGTGACAACGATCGTCGACTCCCGACGAACCCGGACAGGACCGAACACACAAACGAACTGGAAACGAAATGAAGACTGCACTCACCCTACTAGCACTCGTCGCCGGACTGACCTTTGTCGGATGCAACGACAGCGTCTACGACGAACAAGCCGACGCCATCCGCGAAAACACTCAGGAATACGCCGACGACGTTCGCGAGCGTGCTGACAACGTCGCTGAACGAGTCGAGGAGCAAGGCGATGCCATCGAGAATCGCTACGAAGTCGCCAAGCCGGCGATGGAAGAGCGTGCTGATGCGACCGAAGAGCAAGCCGAGGAAACTGCGGACGCCATCGAAGAGCGAGGCGAACGGAAAGCAGACGCCATCGAAGAAGCAGGCGAAAAGCGAGCCGATAAACTCGAAGAACTTGACGACGGCAAATATGTTGACAGCGACGCTGTGAACGAAGTCGAGTAGTCGACTCTCACGACACATACCGTACCAACGATCAGCCGGCTGAAATTCAGTCGGCTGTTTTTCGTGGCTTGGTGAAACAGCACTCCGCCAGAGTAGCCGAACGTCAAAGGCAAATACTCGCTCGATGCGCAGACGATCGGACCACAACCTTCACTCGGTCGCGAGTGTGCAACTTCGCGACGCGACAGAACGGCTAATTACGAATCAGTCTCCTCTTTGCATGGCGTTAGTTCACGCCGGCGAACCGAAACTTCCCGTGGAGCCTCGATGCCAATCGTGACTCGGTTGCCCGCTACTTTCGCGAGCGTGATGACGATGTCATCGCCAATGTAAATTCGCTGGCCGGCTTTTCGTGAGAGCACCAACATAGGTCCATCCTTGATTGAGGGAGGTGAGATGAATCGCTCCCTTCACCAGGGCAATCTACGTGCCAATGACAGTTCAGGTTGCTCCAAAAAGTCGCAGCGTCTTTCTTGCCAGCAAACGAACATCGACCGGCTTTGGAACGACAGCATTCACATGAAGGAGTCCGAGATGCGCCAGCGTCGTTCCATCAATTTTCGTGCTAGAGACAATGATGGGTAGCTCGCGAATGCGGGGGTTTTCACTGCTTCGAAGTTTTTCAATCAATTCTTCGCCGTCCATCCGCGGCATCTCCAAATCGGTGACAATTGCGTCAGGATGGTACTCCCAAACCTTTGCTAGCGCCGCCTCTCCGTCGCAAGCGATCACAGTAAAAAAGCCGAGATCGTCCAGCACTTTTTTAATGAGCCTTCGAGAAGACGCTGCATCATCAACGACCAAAACGGTCGCTGTTAAATCAAAAGTCAGGTTGCTTTCGGGTCGTTTCAACATGGCTCCAACCTAGTTTTTATTGTGACAAACCAAGCAACCACCACGCCGAAACGACAATCGCTGATGCCCTGGCAACAAGACAAACGCGACACACGCATCGGGATCCGACGAATCAACCGATCGTAGTGGTCGTCGAACCCGGTGTGCTTTTCTCGCCACAGTCGTCCGGGCGCCCGATGCGACAAACGATGACAGAGATATTGCCTGTCCCGCCAGCATCGTTCGCGGCGTCGATCAGTTTTTTCGTAGCGGCGTCACTGGACGCTGCGGCAGTGATGATGGACACGACTTCTGATTCGTCGACCATCCCGGTTAGCCCATCACTGCACAGAAAAATGACGTCGTCGTGCCGAAGATTGCAACGCATCGCCTCGGGCTGCACTTGTGCCTTGCCGCCGCCGACGCAGTTCCACAGCACATGTCGCCAACTGGAATTCGCGGCGTCTTCGGGAGCTAAACCGCCCGATTCGACCAATTGCTGAGCGATCGTGTGATCCGTGGTGAGTTGCTTGAGCGAGCCGTCACGCAACAAATAGCAACGGCTGTCGCCCGCATGAACCACAAACATCCGCGGCCAAAGGACGTACGCCATGGTTACCGTCGTTCCCATTCGCCGAACTTCTGCCCCACTGTCTGACCAAATGTTCCTCTGGACAACTTTTAAGCATTCCGAAAGTTCTTGCTCGAAGTCCTGTTCGTTGCCAGGCGAGAGCTTCAAAAACCATTGCATCATGTCGAGTACGTATCGAGCACACGCCTCTACCGCCGTTCGACTTGCTTTTTCACCGCCGACGTGACCACCCATCCCGTCGGCCACGACGAGCAACTTTCCTTCCTGGCATCCGAACAATTCGGCTTGGCGTTTACTAGCCACATTGGTTTGCTCAACGACCAATTGACGCCGCAAGTTCGCGACCAAAAAGTGATCCTGGTTTTCGGTTCGCTTCTGGCCAACGTCGCTGGCACCCGCTACATCAAATCCCTCAGCGTCCATCAGATTCTCCCATCGCGGCGATGCCCGCTCATGAATCCTGAACCGGTAGCGAAGTTACGTTGTCAAGAGGTTTTCCGCAACACTTAAATTCCGTCGTACATTCCTCGCATTCACAACCCTTGGTAACGTGAATCTCCATTCCACATTTTCCGCAACGATACATGTTGCCGATTTTCGGTGGTTCCATTTTTTTAGCAGTCATGGTTTTCTCCGTTGGAGGCTAGACGTTTTTCAACTAACAACTTGTTATGCAAACTGCGTTCCGATATCGACCACTTGTTGCCCGAAAACATCCAGTGGAAGACAGGAACGGATCTCAGATCGGGACCACGAAGATGCTCGACCTGCTGTGATGGATGCCCGATTACGACCTGATTACGATTCGACCGAGTCGTTTTTTTGAACATCCTTTTC
>JBAUHR010000697.1:0-2429 GCA_049680385.1 Rubripirellula sp.
GCTCAGTACCCCAACGGTGGGTGGCCTCAGTTTTGGCCATTGCGCGAAGGATATTACTCACATATTACTTTTAACGACGGGGCCATGATTCGCGTGATGGAAGTGGTGCGCGACGTCGCAAGCGGCAAGGCTCCCTATGATTTCGTGGATGCAGAACGACGCGACAAAGCGGCCAGGGCAATGGCGCTTGGCATTGATTGCCTCCTGAAAACCCAAATTCGCCAAGCGGGCAAACTGACGGCCTGGTGTGCCCAGCATGACGCAAATACACTGGCACCAGCCTGGGCTCGCGCCTACGAACCACCTTCGCTCTCGGGCAGCGAATCTGTTGGGATCGTTCGTTTCCTATTGAAGATTGAAGAGCCGTCCAACGAAGTCGCTGCGTCAATCGATGGTGCCGTGCAATGGCTGCGGAAGGTGCAGATATCGGGCTGGCGCTCCGATGAAGTAACGAACGCCGATGGTCGCCGCGAGAGACTCCTGATTGCCGATCCAATCGCGCCGCCACTCTGGGCGCGTTTCTACGAACTGAAAACCGACCGTCCGCTTTACCTCGATCGTGATTCCGTATTCCGCTACGACTACAGCGCTATCAGCTACGAACGCCGCAGCGGATATACCTATCACGGCACTTGGGCCGAGTCGGTATTGGAAAAAGATTATCCTCGCTGGCGTGAAAAGAATAGACGTTGGACGCCTTAGATTTCCGTAAATGTTCGCCCAATTGCGGGACTGCCAGCACGAACCCTGAGAGAATTCGCTGTAGAAAACACTTACTAGCTCGGCCCCATCGGACTACAACCCAAGCGAGAAACAATGAACGCATCGACAACCTTGCAGAATCTGCAGAAATCCGTGACTCACGTAAGCCCTCAAATCGTCCGGGACAATGCTGCTCGGGTCTCGATGAGTTCGTAGATGGATTCGGCACGGTGACGAAGTTCGATGAATGCTGCAAGATCGAGGTCGTGCCGCACAAGGCGTGAAACTTTCGTAGTGGACGAGGCCACGAGTCCCTGGACTTTCAACACCGTCGGACTCTGTGCTGGACATCCTGAATATGGATACGGGTATCGGATCGTTAAGTTAGCCAAGCCGATTAATCACGAGTGCATGAGTTGGCCGCCATCGATGTTGATGGTCTGGCCGGTGATGTGACGGGCAAGATCCGAGGCTAGGAATACCGATGCGGCAGCAATCGCGTCCGGTTCCTGCCATTGCCCGAGCGGTGAGATTGATCGAATCTTCTCTGCAGCCCATTCTTCGTACGATTTTTGTGGTGCGTTGTCAAGTGACTGACACGAGGCTTCCCAGACGGCTCGGTTCAATGCAGTCTTCACCATGCCTGGTGAAATGGCGTTGGCACGCACTCCGAACGGTGCTAGATCCTTGGCGACGCATTGCATGAAGTTGATGAGGGCGGCTTTGGACGCGCTGTACGGTGGGTCGGTCTGAGAACCAATCTGTCCAGCGACCGAGACGAAGAATTGAATGCTTCCCGCTTTCCGCTCTGCAAGCCTTGGCCCAAAAACGTGCGCCACATTCACGGCTCCAATCAAGTTGACTTCGATTACTCGTTGCCATAGCGATGGATCGACATTCCAAAATGGATAGCCAAACTTGCCGCTCGGTACCGCGACACAAAAGACGATGTGGGAAACGTCACCGGCTGAATCAGCGAACTGTTCAACTTGCTCAATTTGCGTCACGTCGACGATGCTACCCGTAACACAACTGCTGTTCACTTCGTGAATATTCTCGTCAATGTCAGCGGCGAAGACTTTACAACCTTCGCTCGCGAACGCATCGGTAACCGCCCGCCCGATTCCTCGAGCGGCGCCAAATACGCAAACAATTTTACCATCGAGCCCTGTGATCATTCGGTTGGTTCCGTTTCGGGTTTCTGCTTGGGCCGCCGACGTTCTTTTCGACTGCGATCGCTCTGCTTTTCTTGCGTCACCGCCTCGGTGCGAGTGCGAGTCGGTGGCTTGCCGTCGAGATAGAAGTCGAAGTAGTCACTAGCTGCTTTGCTAAGAGCTGCCGAATCAAGCCCTGGCGGATCGAGCTGTGTGGACCATTCGGCCAGCTTGGATCGCAGTCGTGATGCAACCTCCGGATGCTGGCTCAATAGACTGTGTTTCTCTTCGATGTCGGCATCGAGATCGTAAAGGTACTCGCGATCACCGCCTTTGAGGAATTTCCAATTACCTTCGCGAATCGCCGATTGCCCGGCCCATCGCCAAGTAAGATATTCGTGAGGCGCGGATTTGTTTTCACCGGACAAATACGGGAGCAAGTCGACGCCGTCAAAGTCTCCCGGCTCACTCTCGATGCCCGCGAGACTCGCTGCCGTCGCGGCAACGTCTAATGCCGAAATCGGGTGTTCGTAAATTTGCCCACCGGGGATCTTTCCCGGCCACGAAACGACA
>JBAUHR010000698.1:0-13963 GCA_049680385.1 Rubripirellula sp.
TGCCAACGGGCAGCCGGCTGGTCGCTGTACATGCCGCGATCGGGAAGCTGATCTGCCGGCGGAACGTACGCTGTGCTTTGTGCCTGAGCCGACAAGGTCAAGAAGCAGACAGAGGCAACAAGTGCGAATCCGCCGTGCAACGAGTTCAAGAAAATACGCGAGTACGACAACAGAAACAGTTCCAATAAAGAGGCCATTAAACAATCCTGCGACAGCTCAATTTGATTTGATGGTAGCGAATCTCGCCAAGGGCTTGTCGATTCATCAGCCGTTTAACAATCGGCCACGTTTTCTTTGCCTACAAATCGAGGCGATCGCCCAAGCGGCCAATTTCATCGTTCCAAACTGCACCCAATCGACCAAGCGTCAAGACGTTCGACAAGCGGATACGAAGGAACGAGCGGAGAATAACCGAAAGTCATGACGATCGAGACAGAGCCCGGAAACGAGACTCAGGTCCACGATTTGGGGATTGCCCAAAACAAGGATTTGAATTGATTCACTTCGCGGTCAGCAGTGAAGTTGCTAATCTTTACAGCATGATTACTTATCAACTCAAAGGCCCAACCGGGCTGTCGGCTCTGCAACCGACCGTACTTCCCGATCCTGTCCCCGGGCCGCGTGATGTGCTGGTCCAGTCGATGGCTTGGTCGCTGAATTACCGCGACTTGGCGATGCCTGCGGGCGGTTACGTTCGCAACGATAAAGTCAAACAGAACCCGCCCCTGGTCCCGCTGTCTGACATGGCCGGTCGCGTGGTTGCAGTCGGATCCGATGTGACGAAGTTTCGCGCTGGCGATCGTGTGATGGCCAACTTTTTTCGCGACTGGGTGGATGGAGATTTGACGTCCGACCAAATCGGGACCGCGTTGGGCGGCGCGATCGACGGTGTGCTGTCCGAAAAGGTCTGCTTGCCCGACCACGCGTGGGTGAAAACGCCTGAGTCGTTAACGGATTTCGAAGCCGCGACCTTACCATGCGCTGCGGTCACCGCTTGGCATTCGTTTGAACTGGGCAAATTGCGAATGGGGCAAACGGTGCTGTTGTTGGGGACCGGCGGAGTGTCAATTTTTGCGTTGCAGTTGGCGAAAGCTGCCGGTGCTAAAGTCATCATCACCAGCAGCAGTGATGCGAAGCTGGCCAAGGCGGCGAAAATGGGCGCCGACGAGACGATCAATTACCAAGAATTTCCCGAGTGGCAGGAACGAGTCCTGGAACTCACCGGTGGCGTCGGCGTCGACCATGTGATCGAAGTCGGCGGTGCGGGGACGCTTGAGCGATCGTTGGCGTCGACACGGGTCAGCGGAACGATTTCGTTGATTGGGATTTTAACGGGACGCGTCGAAAAGAACCCATCGATGTTGCCGGCTTTGTTCAACCGCATCACCGTGCGCGGCATCTACGTGGGCAGCCGGCGGATGTTCGAAGACCTGTGCCGCGCGATCGAAATCAACCAGATCAGTCCGGTCATCGACCGCACGTTTGCGTTCGAAGAAGCACGAGCGGCATACGAGCATTTGCAAAGCGGCAAGCACTTTGGCAAAGTTGTCATCCGCGCGCCCGAATGAGTTTGCTCGGCCGCGTGGATTGCGGTTAGCCAGCCGACCAAACTCCAACTTCCCGATTGCGATCGGTGATGACGACCTGACTCCTGCGAATTGCCAATGTCACTAACCTCCACCGAATCGCCGAGTCGAATTTCTGATTGGCTGGGGCTGATTCGATTTAGCCACACCATCTTTGCCTTGCCGTTTGCGGCATTGGCGACGGCGATGGCATTTTCGGCGGCGCTGCCGTCGGGAGCGATGCCCGCGTTCCGGTGGCGAGACATGGTCGGCATCCTGTTGTGCATGGTCTTCGCGCGCAGTGCGGCGATGGCTTTTAACCGATTGGTGGACCAGCAAATCGACGCCGGAAACCCGCGAACAACGGGGCGGCACTTGCCGGCTGGGATCTTGGGACGCAAACAAGTTTGGGTGTTCACGATCCTGTGCGGCGTCGGTTTCATCGCATCGACCGCGATTTTCTTGCCCAACCGAGTCCCGCTGTTTGCGTCGATTCCGGTGCTCGCGTTTCTGTGCGGATACAGCTTGGCCAAGCGATTCACGTCCGCGGCGCACCTGTGGCTGGGGGTCGCCCTGAGCTTGTCTCCGATCTGTGCGTGGCTGGCGATTCGCGGATCCGAGTCGATCAGCAATCCGGGCGACCTGATCGCTCCGCTGGTTTTGGCCGCGGTCGTGGCGGCTTGGGTGACTGGATTCGACATCATATACGCCTGCCAGGACGCTGATTTCGACGCAAAATCGGGACTGCATAGCGTCCCGGCGCGATTCGGAATTGCCGGTGCGTTGCGGATCGCGGCCACGTGTCACATCGTGATGCTGGCGCTGCTGCTGGCGCTGGTGTGGGCGGGCCGGACAAGCGGGCTGGGGTGGCCTTTTGGAATCGTTTGGGTGGTCGTCGCAGGACTGGTCCTGCGACAGCACTCGTTGGTGCGTCCGGACGATCTGGATCGCGTCAACCAGGCGTTTTTTGATACCAACGCGGCAATCAGCGTCACACTGCTGGTCGCTGGGGTGGTGGATTGCTTCTGGATTTAGCAGTTGCCTGAGCGCCGAGGGCCGCGGTTGTTAGACTGCACCTCGAAACCCGATGCCGGCCCATCCTGGGCCACCCGTACGACGTTTTGATTCCTGCCTGATTGGTTTGAAAGACGATGAACCCGACCGAACGAGACGCCCGATTCCGCGAGATCCGTGACAAAGTCGAAGCCGACGAGCGATTGTCGCTGGACGATGGAATCTTTCTGTACGATCCGCAGGTTTCGCTGCAAGCGATCGGTGAACTGGCCAATTTCGTCCGCGAACGGAAAAACGGAAACGTCGGCTACTTCAACATCAACACGCACCTGAATCCAACCAATGTTTGCGTTTACCGGTGCCGGTTTTGCGCCTTCCGCAGCGATTTGCGTGATCCGAAAGGTTACGCAATGAGCGACGAGCAAATCATCGCTCGCGGTCAAGAAGCGACGGACAACGGCTGCACCGAAATGCACATCGTCGGCGGCCTGCACCACCAAAAACCGTACGAGTGGTACCGACGTCTGATCGAGATGTTGCACGAGAATTTTCCGCAGATCCATCTGAAGGGCTGGACGGCTGTCGAGATCAACTGGTTTGAATTCCAAACGAAGAAAACCGTGCAGTGGGTGCTGGAGGACATGCGAAAGGCGGGACTTGGCAGCATGCCGGGTGGCGGAGCCGAAATCTTTCACCCGGAAGTTCGCGACCAACTGTGCGAACACAAAGCCAACACGCACGCGTGGCTGGACATCCACCGAACGGCACACGAAATCGGGCTGCGAACGAACTGCACGATGCTGTACGGGCACGTCGAAAACGCATTCCACCGCATCGACCACTTGATGCGACTGCGTGAACTGCAGGACCAAACTGGTGGATTTCAAGTCTTCATTCCGTTGGCGTTTCACCCCGAAAACACGAAGCTGTCGGACTTGAAGAAACCCTCGGGGTTGATGGACTTGCGGACGATGGCGGTCAGCCGTTTGATGTTGGATAACGTCCAGCACATCAAGGCGTACTGGATCATGCTTGGCATCGAGACCGCTCAGACGGCGCTCGCCTACGGTGCCGACGACATCGACGGCACGGTTCGTCACGAACTGATCTATCACGATGCGGGCGCGACGACGCCGGAGTGCTTGTCCGTCGACGACATCAAGAACCTGATCACCGAAGCTGGCCGTGACCCGGTCGAACGCGACACGGTGTACAACCGAGTGCGACGTGACGAGAACGATTTTACGAAGTGGTCGATCGAGGAAATGGCGACGGCTTAGTCGCGTTCCCGACGCGGGTCTTCGCGGTACAATTCCGCTTCAACAACACACGCACCTCGCGCGGAGCCATCGCATGTTCAAAGGTCTCGGAAATATCGGCAACATCGCTTCGATGATGGGGTCACTGCAACAATTGCCCGATCGGATGAAGGAACTGAACGACCGGATGAAATCCGAATCGGTCAGCGCGTCGTCCGGATGCGGCAAGATCCATGTCACCATGTCAGGAACCGGGCACGTCAATTCGGTCCAGATCAACGACAGCGAACTGACCGGCAGCGACCTAGAAGAAGCGATCGCCGATGCAACCAATGCAGCCGGCGCGGCCGCCAAACAACTCTACGCCGAGTCGATCAGCCACCTGGTCAACGAGATGGACTTGAAGATCCCCGGCCTGGACAGCGTCATTTCGACGCTGACCGGAGGCAACTGAGTCCGATGAGCAAGCACGCGGGCGCTGTGGCCGAATTGGTCGAACAGTTGGGACGTCTACCAGGCGTTGGACGCAAAAGCGCCGAACGATTGGCGTTTCACTTGCTGCGCGTCAGCGAGACCGAGGCGTTGGCGCTGGCGGAATCGATTCGCCGCGTCCGCCAAGATGTCCGCTACTGTGCGACCTGTTTCAACCTGGCGGAATCCGAGACGTGTGGGATTTGTGCGAACTCTGATCGCGACCAGACGCGGCTTTGCGTGGTCGAACAACCGCGGGATTTGATGAGTCTTGAACAGGCGGGAATCTTCAAAGGGGTTTACCACGTTCTGTTGGGCCGGATCGCTCCGCTTGATGGCATCGGTCCCGACCAATTGACGATCGACGACCTGGTCGAAAGAGTCCGAGTGGGAAATTTTGTCGAAATTATCATGGCGACAAACCCGACCGTAGAGGGAGACGGGACAACGCTCTACATCAGCAACCTTTTGAGCGAATTTCCCGTCGAAATCACGCGTTTGGCTCGCGGGATCACCGCCGGAAGCGTGTTGGAGTATGCCAATCGCGAGATGATTGCTGATGCGTTGACGGGCCGCCAGAAGCTATAAACGATAGACTTCGTCGGATTGCGTCGTAAAATAGCAGGCGGGTGGAACGAAATTCGCTCTACCGTCCACGAGGTGCGGTATGATGGGGTGCGAGGTTGTTACCCCCACATCGAAAAAGCACTCCTCTTAGAGAGACTCCCATGCGGATGTCGATGGGCCTTCAAGCCCGACAATTGCAAACCCAAAAGCTGGCTCCTCGGATGATCCAGTCCATGGAGATCCTGCAGCTTCCGACGATGGCGTTGCAAGAACGCGTCGAGCAGGAGATGAACGAGAATCCATTGCTGGAACAGCTCGACAATGATCCGCTGGCGCCGGACGAGGGCGATGACGCTTACCCGCCGTCCAAGGATGAACGCAGCGAAAACGAAAAAGAGCTGGTCGTCGACAATGACCACAGCAACCAAGAAGACTTCGAACGGCTTCAGAACATGGTTTCTGAATTGCCCAATACGTTCGACGAGTCCTTCAAGCGGTCGGCCAACCGCATGTCCGACGAAGCGGATCGCCGCCACGATTTGATGGCGAACGCGGTATCACGGCCTGAGTCGTTGAACGATTTTTTACTGCACCAATTGGCCGAACTCGACATCGATGACAACGTCGAACAAATGGCCGAGCGGATCATCAGCACCCTGGACGCTCGTGACGGCGGATACCTGCGATCGCCGCTCGCTGACCTGTTGCCCGCCGGACACACGCCCGAAGACCTGGTGACGGCCGAGAAAGCGCTCGACATTGTCCAGTCGCTTGAGCCCGTTGGAATCGCCGCCAGGGACCTAAGCGAATGCTTGCTGATGCAGATCAAGTCGTCGTTTCCTCATAGCGAAGAAATGCGAACTTTGATCCGCGACCACTTGGCCGATCTCGCCGAAAATCGACTTCCCCAAATCGCCAAGAAAACCAGCTATTCAATCGAACTGATTCAAACCGTTCGCGACGAATTGCACGGGCTAAACCCCAAGCCGGGTGCGGCGTTCATGGAAACGTACGTTCCCAACGTGACGCCCGACATCATCTTGGAACTCGACGAGTCGGGTGAGTACACCGTTCGCCTGGACGATGATCGTGTACCGCAATTGTTCATCAGCGAGTACTACCGTCGACGACTGCAGGATCCGAACAGCTCGACCGAAGAACGCGAGTTCATCAAGAACAAGATCAACAGCGCTCAGTGGTTGATCGATTCGATTGAACAACGCCGCAGCACACTGACGAAGGTGGCCGAGGCAATCGTGAGCCACCAGAAACGGTTCCTGGACGAAGGCCCCGAGGCAATCGAACCGCTGAAAATGCAGCAAATTGCGGACAAAGTTGGCGTTCACGTCACCACGGTCAGCCGCGCGGTAGACGACAAGTGGATCCAAACGCCTCGCGGAATCTTGCCGCTGAAACGGTTCTTCGTCGGTGGAACGCAAACCGAAGATGGCGAAGACGTCGCTTGGGATACGATCCGGTTGAAACTGCAGGATCTGATCGACAAAGAAGACAAGAGCGATCCGCATAGCGACGAAAAGCTGGTCGACGAGCTGAAGAAATCCGGCATGACCGTCGCCCGCCGAACCGTCACCAAGTACCGCAAAAAGATGGGTATCCCGAGCAGTCGCCAGCGACGTGATTGGTCGCTGACGAAAAAATAGGCCCGCTGGAATTGAATGCGGGACGCTCAAATCGTCAACAGCCTTGGCGTTGGCGGAGACACACTGGTGCGAGGAGGGGCGGTCGGCGCCACTCGACGTCGCGCAATCCTTGCCGTGGCTCATCCGTGCGGTGAACAATCCAGTGCAACAAGCCAGTGCAACAGTCCAGTGCAACAATCCAAGCAAATGAGTGTTCGATTGCCACCGATTGGTGCTCCCAAACTGCGGTTGGCTGGAACACCACCCCCGACTAATTCCACACCAATCTACTCGTGTTTCTTTGAAGATCGAGTCGGCTGGGGAATCTCGATTTAACGGCATTGACCCCAAAAACACCGACTAAATTACTGCAAATAGTCGCCGAACCGTTCTGCCGGTTCGTACTCCTGTGACCGGCCGCCGGAGCGGTCGGGCGACTGTGGTGGAATTGCTCAGCAATACGATCGACGGCATCACTGCCAGCGACTCTTATGTATTTTCAAGAGCCTGACTCTATCGACAAACTGCCCGACGACTTTCTCTACGAACAGTTCTCGACATGGAACGGTGACCGGATGGTCATTTGCCGGCGGCCCATTGCGCGCCCTTCACTAGCGACTTCAAGAACACTTCGTCTTCGAAGGTTTCGTTTGAATGGCCGTAGGTCGTGCCGAAGACACGTGCCTTGCCGTACTGGTTTGTCCACAACACCGGGTACGTCTTGCCGTCTTTTTCGCTGACCGAGGTCGCCAACGCAGTGGCGTTTGGCCATAGTTTTTCGATGATGTACAGCTCGTCCATCGCGCTGACATGATCGGCCGGATAACCGTCCATGATTGGGTGGTCCTTGGCAACGACTTCAATTTTGTAATGGCTTTGGTGGTCGTGCCTGCGGCTGGTCACCCCCAGAAACTCTCGCCAATCATTGATTTTGGCGTCACGATACGTGTGCATCGCACAGTGAATCACGACGGCGTTTGCGCCCGCATGGTGCGACTTTGTGATTGACCGGATGTAGTCAGGGTCGGTCGTGGACGCAAAGCACTCGTTGTGAATGACAACGTCGAAGCCATCGGCCCAATTCGGATTCTTGTACAACTCAATTTGTGCGTCGGTGCCAGTACCGCCATCGTTGACGACCGTCCAAACCGCGTTGACGTCGTGCTTGGCAAACGCCAACTGCATCGCCTTGGTTTGGAAGTCGTAGTCGTGACAGCAACCGCCTGTCACCAGCAGGATTTTCAACGAATTTGGGCCTTCGACCTTGGCTGCTTCGTCTGCATCAACACGGCTGGCGCCAACAAAAACGCTGGTCAACAAAACAAAAACGGAACACTTGATCAATCGCGACATCAGCATCGACTCTTGGAACAGTAGGGCGGGAAAAATTGAGACTGTGAATGGCAAAAGAAAAGGCAAGAAAACGTTAGCGGGTTATCGCTTACGTTTTCTTGCCTAAATCAAAACTTCAAGGCAGCGGCCCAGGCCTAGAACCGGTCTAGAACCGGTCTTCAAGCTCAACCGGTTCCATCACTTTTGTGTTCCGCTCGACCGCGACGACCGTCGTTCGCTGGCGAAGCCCATCGCGGCTCTCGGCGGTCACCGGCAAGACTTGCCGCTTGTCAGGCAACTGCATGCGAACGGTGAACGAGCCGTCCGGCTGCAACTTTACGGGGCGACCGGCTACTAAGACGGATGCCGACGCGAGTGTTTTACCGAAGATGATCAGTTCAGCGTCGACTTCGAATGGCAATTTCGATTGCCGCAGCAACGAGGGATCGCCAACGGTTTGCCCTTTGTCGCCACGCTGAGGCATGGCGCGACGAAGACGTTCTTCGAACACCTCTTTCAAATCGCCAGCATCGGTATCGTAGCCGCCGCTTAGCGAATAGATGCGTTCGTAGTCTTCGGCGATATCGTGCCAGTGTTCGTCTAACCGTTCGCAGTCGTTTGGCTGAGGAGTTTCAACGACATTGCTACGGCAAATCGTATAAAAGTCGCCCGTCGAAGTCACATAGCCGACCAAGACGCGAAAACGTGATGGTGGCTCATCGACATCGATGTACCAATTGTTGACACCGCCATGGATTGGAATGTCTCGCTCGGTCCGTTCAGCGCCATTAGAATCGACGTCGCCCACAGCCAACAAACGCAGAACCGGCATCGCCGTGTGCCATCGCTCGGCAAGCGAAGATTGAGCCCGTTGGACGCTCGAACGAGTGATTTCCCAGGTTGCTTGCAACCAGAACGAATCACGAACCATCAACACCACGCGATCCTTGTGCGGGTCTTCGCCACGGGTTCGCTGCGCCCCATTGTTGACAGCCGAACCACCCACCAGGGTTCCGGTCGACAGATCCTTGTTCTTCATCATCGTTTCGCGACGCTTGCGAATCTGAGCTCGAATGCGTGCCGTTTTCGCGTCCACGCGAGGCTCGGGCAATTTGGGAACCGGCTTGTTGAGCCTTTGCTGGTCCGTCTTGTGCGACCCTGATTTTGGCAATTTGGCTCTCGGCTCGCTGGCGACAGTCGCTGACCTGCCCGTAGCTGACTTGCCCGCCGCTGATTTCGTCGACGCTGATTTGGTCGACGAAGCACCGGCCTTAGCCGCCGTCTTGGAAGTCGCTTTCGCCTTGACCGTCCGTTTGCTGGACACTGAGTCCGCGACCTGCTTCCCAGATCCGCTTGCTTTCACCGAAGCCTTGGAAGCCGCGGGCTTTGCCAATTTGGCAGATGCCGATGAGGTGTCAGGGCTGTTCGAGTCAGCCTTGCGTCGTTGCCGCCGGTGAACTTTGCGAATCTCTTGGACCAGCTCGTCCTTCTTCATCCCATGCCATCCTGGGACACCGTAATTTCTCGCCAAGTCGGCAAGCTCGCGGCGTGTCTGTGCCTTCAAATCTGCGGTCGTAATCATGTGGACCTCCCAGGATTCCATAACCCGGCCAGCGGACGGGTAGTTCAGTGTTGTTTAAACAGATGACAGCAACATCCTGGCTGCGCATCGCATTCCCCATGTCAATTTGGCATCCCAGCGAGCGGCGAAACCACCATGGCAGCGAGCTTTCAAAGGCGAGCTGTGACCGGCGGGGGTGCCAAAACAGTGAAAAGCAACAGGGCTTCGCCAAGTAATGCTGCCAAATCTCAGCAGCCGCACTCGAAGGGGCAGAAACCCGTCTCAATCATTCGTAACGGCACAATCGTCACCTGAATCATTATGCCAAGGGGCCACAGAAACTTCTAGGCGCTGAAGCCCTAAATCCACCACATTGGCTGGAAAAAGACCGACCCGCACCCGCCCAAACCACCCAGTCGACGCATTCTTCCGATGGAGGGGCGGGATTCGCACCGCAAGCAACGCCAAGGGCTCGCCTGACCAGCAGATTTGTGCCATCGCCTGCCACCGCCCCCCTCGCTCTGGCTCCATCAACGAGCCAGGACCGCTGGCAGTTGCCTTTACCGCCATTTTGGCAAGTGCTTTGATTGTCGGAGTTATGAGGCGCCGCGATGTCAGCCTCAATTTGCGAGTGCCACTGCCTTGGGTTTTGCACGGCCCCCGCCAATCGTAGGGGTGCGGTGAACCGTCGCTGCCACTGGTGGTGGCGGACTCAGCAGTCAGAATGCCGCGGTCGAGAACGGGAAATCGGAATCGCCGCTGGATCATTCGAGTCTGCGACCGAGAATCCGTTTTCAACTTGCCGCAACGTCCCCCCTCAGCGACCGAGCAACTCGTATGCCCGATGGTCAGCAAGATCACCTTCGAGTCAACGGCACTGACGATTCTAAACAAGTCGACAAACAGCCGTGGATGAAGTTCGTGAGTGCGGGGGGGGAATTGGCTGGGATCAGCTTGGCGGTGGCGGCAATCGGATACGCTCTAGATCAGTACTTGGGTTCGAAGCAATCGCTTGGAACCGCATTCGGGCTGTTGATCGGATTCGGATTCGGGATGTATCGGTTCATTCGACTGGCGATGCAGAGTACGAACGAAGCAGCCAGCGAACCTAAAAACAAAAAATTAGACTGAGACGACACCACGTGACCGCTGATGTCCTGAATCACCGAATGACGCAAGCCACGGCGAGCAAGATTTTTGCTGACGCCTTGCGCCGTGTGATTTTGACTTGGTTGGTCGCCGTCTCGCTGGGCTGCGTGTTTCAAGCTTGGCTTGCGCCGCAGTACATGACATTGATGACCACCGTTTCGCTTGGCAGCGGAATCGTTTGTGTGTTCGCGATGTTACCCGGAATACTTTTACAGCAGCCTGAATCGGCGAATCTGAGCTTGAGCCGCGGTAGCCGTGTCGCCGTGACTGCTCAACTTTTCATGATCGGTTCGGTCGCTGCGATGGCGATTCGTTTCACAGGCACCGTTGCACTGTTCGTGGCCTGCCGCTATCAATTTGGCCTGTCAGAAAAAACAATCGCCATATTTGTTTGCCTGTGGTATGTCCTTCTGACTTCACTCGAGATATTCTTTCTCGCCCGCGGAGCCGCGTCGATTGATTCGACACCGGATTCACGGATCAACTTTTCGCAATCACCCTCGACGGATTCTACGTTCGGATGAATTTGTTGCTCGCATCTGCCGACAATCCTGTCTCTCACGTGGTCCCGCACGCGTTGACTGAAGAGCCGCTCTTTAGCATCGCAACCGGTGGTGGCGACATCCCTACCCTGAATATTTATGACGGGGTCTACAACTTCCACATCACCAATCATTTGATGATGACCGCGGTCGCCGCGATCACTGTCATGATTGTTTTTTGGTGGGTGTCGCGTCGTGTGCGAGTCAAAGGCGAAGGCCTGGCCGCTTACCAAACTCGCGGCCGGGTGGCTCAGTTGTTCGAAACGATGTGTACGTTCATTCGTGACGAAGTGGTTCGCCCGAACTTGCACGAGAAAACTGATAAATACATTCACTATGTATGGACGATTTTCTTCTTCGTCCTGTTTGCAAACGTGCTTGGTTTGATCCCATTCGGATCGATCGTTTACCTGTTCACGAAAGACGCTCATCACCTGCACTTGGGTGGCACTGCGACTGGTAATTTGTCGCTCAATGTGGTGCTTGCCCTTGGAAGCTTTATCGCAATCCTGTTCATCGGGATTCGAGAAACCGGTGCAAAGGCATTCTTCTCGCACTTCAATCCGATTGGCTGGGACGACCCGAAGATGCTGGCGATTGGCATTCCGCTGTATGTGTTGGAATGGCTCGGCTTGGTCATCAAGTGTGTCGTGCTTGCCATGCGGCTTTTTGGAACGATGATGGCCGGTCACTTGGTGATCGCCGCTTTCATTGGCCTGATTTTCGCGGCTGTGAAGGTTTCGTTTGGGCTCGGTTATGGAGTCCAGGTCGCGGTAATCGGCGGCGGCATCATATTGACCCTGTTAGAACTGTTCATCTGCTTTTTGCAGGCGTTCATCTTTACCTTTTTGACTGTGCTGTTCATCTCGCAAGTGGCAACCGTCCATCATCATGATGATCACGACGAAAACGAGCATCCCTTCAGTGATGAAGGGCAGATGGACATGGACAAGATTTTGTCGCCTGAACGCATCACGCCGATGCCTGATCCAGCCGGCTAACAACCAACGACTGACTTAAACCCTTTCCCCCTTAGTAATCACTCACCAAACCATCCTGTTTCGTGTGCGGTGAGAACAGAACGAGATTTTTCTCAGGAGCAATTAGAAGATGTTTGATATGGCAACGTTGCTGGCACAAGAAGTGGCTAACTCTGGTTTTGGCACTCTGGGTGTCGGTATCGGAATGGGGCTGGCAATCGTCGGTGCCGGACTTGGCATTGGCAAAATCGGCAGTTCGGCCGTTGAAGCGATCTCGCGTCAACCCGAAGCCGGTGGCACGATCGCAACCCAGATGTTGATTTCGGCTGCACTTATCGAAGGTGCAACGGTTATCGGTCTGATCTTGTTGTACATCCGCGGCTAATACGTTTCGCAGTCGTCGAGTTTCCTTTCAAACCGATTCGCGTTGTGTGCGAGTCAGTTTCGGGTGGGGGACAAGGCGATGCGTTTTGCTTGGGAATATTCCTGATGATCTTGAAAGGCCATTCGATGTTGTCCGTTCTTGGACGCCCGCTTGTCGTGCTGTCGCTATTTTTGTTTGTGGCAAATTTGCCGTCTTCGTTTGCTCTGGCTGACGAAGCGGTAGAAGTGGCCGAGGCTGGCCACGACCACGATCATGAGGGTCACGATCACGATGGTGACGCGGCCGATCATGCTGGTCACGACGCAGGACATGCTGATGTTGGGCATGGTGACGAAGCCGGTACGCCGCCTTTGTTGCAGTTCGATTTCGGTTCGGCAGTCTGTAATCTGGCAATTTTCCTGGGCGTGCTTGCGATTCTGTCGAAGTTCGTTTGGCCGGTCATTCTTGGCGGATTGAAGGCTCGCGAAGACAAGATCTTTGGCGAACTTACCGAAGCCGCCAAGGCGAACGCCGAAGCGAAAGCTCTGCTGGACGACTATCAATCCAAGATTGACGAAGCCTCGACGAAGGTCCAGTCGATGTTGGCCGAAGCCCGCAAAGATTCCGAGACCGCTGGTCAACGGATCGTTGATGACGCAAAGGCCGAGGCCGAGCGTCAACGTGAGCGTGCGATCTCGGATATTGAGACCGCAAAGAAGGTCGCGATTGCTGACTTGGCAGGACAGACTTCCGACATGGCGATTGGCCTAGCCAAATCCGTCGTCGGCCGTGAATTGAATCCTGGCGATCACACCGAGTTGATCCGTCAATCGCTCGAGCGTCTTCCAAGCACCAACTAAGCCTACGCGAATACCATGACCCAAAGCGTCAAACACGATACGGTGCTCGACACCGGCGCCGAACAGCTAGGCAAAACTTATGCCAGGGCGTTAATCGGCGCAGCCAAAAACCAGGGTGACGGCGTCGCCGAAACGATCGTGGGACAATTGTCGATGATCGTGGACGAGTACTTGGCGGGCAGCCCTCAATTACGGACCGTTTTCGCGTCACCGCGGGTCAGTCAATCCGAAAAGAACCGTATCATTGATCGGGTCTTTGGTGACGAGCTGCATCCGACGCTATTGCGTTTCCTGAAGGTCATGGTGACTCGCGATCGCCTTGGGTACATCGCAGCGGTTCGCAATGCCGCTGATGATATTTTTGATGACATGATGGGCCGCGTGGTCGCATCGGTTCGGACAGCAGTTCCGCTTGACGACGAAACCCGAAGTCAAATCGCGAATCGACTTGGCTCGGTGATGAATGCTCAAATCAAGTTGAATGAATCAGTTGATCCTGAATTGATTGGCGGCATGGTCATTCGCGTCGGTGACAAGGTTTTTGACAGCAGTGTCAAGAACCGACTAGACAAGTTAGCCGTGAAGGCTCGCCATGGCTTTTCGAGCAAGTTGCTCGAACGGTTTGAACAATTCACTTCCGAGTGAACGCACCCTATCGT
>JBAUHR010000699.1:0-1843 GCA_049680385.1 Rubripirellula sp.
TCTTGTAGGTGGATGCCCCGCGTATGACCTCATTCGCCTTCACTGCGAGCAAGAGCGCGATACCCAATGAAAGGAATGTAACCAATGATGAAAAGATGACTGTAAAGCCTGCGGCCTGAAGCCAGGAGTGGCTAAGGATCGTGTCTTTGTAATTCTTGAACCAGACAAATTGCGAGCTAAGCCCGAAAGCATCCTCAAGCAAGAATGACTGGTAGACGGCCTGTGCCGCAGGCCAAAGAAAAAACACCGCAATAATCAATATCTGTGGTGCGACAAACAAATAGGGGATGGTGGAATGTTCGAATTGAACGCGCTTCATGGGATGCCTGACAGAGTTAAGGGTGGCGCCGGCGCAGCGTCAAACTGCGCCGGCAACCGGTTTTACTGGTAGGTATCCTTGAAACGCTCAAGAAGCGCATTGGACTCGGTTTCCATCGACGAGAAAGCATCGTCAATGCTGGTTTTACCTGCGAAGATATCGTCAAAATACTTGTACATCACGTCGCGGATTTGCACGTAATAGCCAAGACGATAGCCTTTGGTCCACTCACCGCCCGGCTGCGAAAGCTGCAGAATGCCCACTTCAGCATCCGGTGTGGTTTCGTAGTATCCGTCCGTTTTGGCAAGGTCGTAAGCCGCATTAGTGATGGGCACATAGCCGGTTTCCTTGTGCCAGAAATACTGCATTTCCGGGCTTGTCAGGAAGCTCAGGAAGTTGGCGACACCCTTGTTCTCTTCGTCAGATTTACCCGACATCGCAAAGAGCGCGGCACCACCGATAAAGGTACCTTTGGGTTCATCAATAATGCTCTTCCAGTACGGCAGATAGCTTGCACCGAACTTGAACTCGGCAGAACTTGCCAGACCACCGAAGGAACCGGAGGAACCGAGCCACATCGCCGTTTTCTTCTGCACGAAAGCGTCTTGGTTGTCGCCCCAGGCACGCCCGTAAAAGCCATACCAGCCTTTGTCGAGCCACTCTTTCACCTTACCCCAATGCATTTTCATCTCGGGGTTGTTGTAGAGGATTTTTACGTCGGTGCTGTCATACCCGTTATTGGCTGTCGCAAGCTGAATATTGTGACGGCTGTGGAAGTTTTCAGCGAAAATCCACGGGCTATGCGATTGTGAAAGTGCTTGATAGCCAGCTTCTTTGATCTTCGGAGCCATGGCCTCGAACTCCTCCCACGTTGTGGGCGGGGCGTCGATGCCTGCTTCGGCAAAGATATCCTTGTTGTAGTAAAGCAGCGGGGTAGAGGAATTGAACGGCATGCCGATCATCTTGCCTTCGCTATCTGCATAAAAATAGCGGACACCTTCGATATAGTCGCCGCTGTCAAAACCGCCTGCATGCTCTGCCATCAAGTCAGCCACGGGGATTGTTGCCCCTTTGGCGTTAATGATCGTCGCGGCACCGGCATCGAAAATCTGGATGATATTGGGGTGTTGCCCAGCGCGGAAGGCCGCGATGCCAGCAGTCATCGTATCCTCATATCCGCCCTTGTAGGTCGGCACGAGCTTATAGTCGCTTTGGCTGGCGTTGTAATTCGTGGCAATCTCTTCAACCACTTCACCAAGGCGGCCACCCATCGCGTGCCACCACTGGATTTCTGTTTGGGCAATTGTGGCGCTTGGAAGTGCTGTTGCCAGCCCCAACACACCTGCTGTCAGAATTCGGTTTATCGTCATTTTATGTAGCTCCCCATTTGGAATGTGATGATTACCTGAAGTGTCTTAGCCGCCTCAAATGACAGTTGAGCGACAATTGTCATACAGCCCCAGAATGCATCCCTAAGGGTCAGTCGATTGCAGTTTGATCAAAGAGTCAAGTTTCAAGATTGAA
>JBAUHR010000700.1:0-1869 GCA_049680385.1 Rubripirellula sp.
GCATACACATCCGTATGCGGTCCCACTTTGCGAGTGTCTGCGGCCTGCTCCGGTGCCAAATAACCTGGCGTTCCCACCACGACGCCCGTCATCGTCTGCCCATCGTTACTGTCCAGACGTTTTGCCAACCCAAAGTCAGCGACCTTAGGCACGCCGTCAGGCGTCAGCAGAATGTTCTGCGGTTTTAGGTCACGATGAAGAATCCCGCGTTGATGCGAATACTCGATCGCCCGCGCGATTGGCAGCATCATCGCTGCCGCTTCACGGTCGGACATCGTCGTCTCTTTCAGCTGCTCGGACAACGATGGTCCGTCAACAAACTCCAGTGAAAAGAACGGCAACCCTTGGTGTTCGCCGACTTCGTAAACGGACACAATGTTCGGATGGCTCAGATTCGCCGCCGCTTCGGCCTCCTTTTGGAAACGTCGGATTTGATCTTCGCTAGCGTGTTCGCCGGAGATAATCATCTTGACAGCGACCGTTCGGTCCAGTGGAACATGGCGTGCCTTGTACACCACGCCCATGCCACCTTTGCCAAGCGTGCTGATAATTTCGTAACCCGCCGGCGGCGACAACTCCTTGGTTGTCTTCGCTTTTACCTTAATCTGGGCACTTCCCGAACGAACTGCCGGCGTTGGCCGCGGACTCTTGTTCGTGTCAAGACCCAGTGGATTCGCCGAATCCATCGTGGGCGAATCGACGCTCAAGCCCGACAGCTCTGCGGCGGAACTGGGATCCAGCGTTGCATCGAGATCAGCAGGCTGCTCCGGCGCGACTTCAGGTTGCGAATCTTCATTGGGCACAGGACTGAGTCCGCCATCGAGCGTCAGATCCATTCCGCTACTGGATGACGGGTCTAATGTCGGAGTCTCTTCGACATGCCGCACCGTCGCCATCTTGGCGATCTCGTCGCGAAGTGTTGAACGAATCTCCGTCTCGATCGCAGAGATAAATTCGTCGGGTTCCTGCACCAGTGAATCTTCTTGGTGCTCAGCCAGATACTGAGCCGCAACCACTCTCGCAAGCTCAACGATCGCCGTTTCTCTCTCGACTTGCATATTCAGGTCTCGCCCTGTTCTTTGCTCTCGGATAGCAATGAAAGGAACGGATCAATTCCCGTACAACACTTTGCCGAAAGCCAAATAACTGTTAGTTTTTTCGACGGCGACGATGCGGAAGCAACCAAAGCCCGCCGATCAGCAACACACTCAACCCAGATGGCTCGGGAACCGCGGTGATGGTGGCCGTCGCACTGAAGTTAACGATGGAATCGAAACTTGGCAAAGACGCGTCGGCCGAATTCCAGTCGTCACCAAGGCCAAAATCCGCTAGCGACAATGTCGTGACTGCGCCAATGGTCGGTCCCAATGTGTAAGTCAACGTTGCGATTTCGACGATGAAAGGGCCGACTTGTGTTACGCGATCCTCAATCCCCTCAGCTACGTCTGCCGAAACGGCTTGTAAGCTTGCTGAATTAACGCCCACGGAAGTGAATTGTATTCCTGGCATGCCCAGTGCCGTACCATCGTCATCGAACACGGTCGTGTTAACGGCAATGTCGGAAACCGCAGCGACCTGTGCTGCACCAGCAAAATTGTCATTCATCACCATGACGCCCAATGAAAACAAGCCATCGTTCCCGCCGTCGGCGAACAAGAATGTGTGATCAACGCCACCGCTGCCGCTTTCGTCAGTCGCTTCTAACAATAACGTCACATCAACCATTCCACCTGCAACGCCGTCATAGTTGGCTGCATCAAACCGGACGATCAACGCGCCGTGGCAATTCCCCGTAGCGGCGATCGACATCCATGCGACCATGCAGAATGTCAACACAACACTGGTACATCGTTTCGTTAAGTTAGTCAT
>JBAUHR010000701.1:0-2292 GCA_049680385.1 Rubripirellula sp.
CAACATGAGCCACTTCGGGCGAAGTGTAGGTGGCCCAAGGAATGACTAAGTCGCTCGACTTTTTTTTGCCAAACGGGCCCAACGCGAAGAGAGCATTTTGGATCACGATGCGAGCTTGAAAATCAGCTGCGTGAGTGAACTTGAACGGTGAGCAGATATCACCTGCAGCGTAGATCTGCGAATTCGTCGTTTGCATGTGATCATTCACGGAGACTCCTTTCTCGTCGAACTTAACGTTGACGGCATCCAAGTTCAGCCCGTCGACGTTGGGAGCCCGGCCCACCGCAACCAGCAATTGATCAACCGTGATATCGTACGGTTCGCCACCACGATTGACGGATACGCAAATGCGATTGTCTTCGGTCGGGGCAACTCGCATGTCCTTGCTGTCAAGCATCAAGTTGATTCCATCACGCTGAAATTCTTTTTGCACGATTGCCGCCGCGTCAGGGTCTTCACGCGTCAGAATGTTTGGGCCACGTTCAAACAGAACCACTTCACTACCCAGCCGCGCAAACGTCTGAGCCATTTCGCTGCCAATCGGCCCGCTTCCGATGACACCGAACCATGGCGGTAGCTCCGTCAGCGAAAACAGATTTTCGTTTGTTAGATAATCGACGCTTTGGAGACCTGGAATTGGCGGTGCGGCTGCGCGGGCTCCGGTTGCGATCACGGCTTTGCGAAATTGCAGTTCGCTAACACTGCCATCGCCGCGAGTGACGGTGATACGGTCGTCGCCAGCGAAACTTCCTTGGCCAAGAAACACGTCGACGCCCAGGTCAGTGAATCGCTTGGCCGAATCCGCTGGACTGATTTGTGCGCGAAGTCGTCTCATCCGCTGCATCACGGCTGCGAAATCAATTGTTGCCTTCTGAGAGTTTTCGATGCCAAAAGCAGACGCATCGCGAATGGCGGCGGCCACTCTGGCGGCGCTGATAATGCCTTTGGATGGCACGCATCCAACGTTCAAGCAATCGCCGCCCATCAGTTCGCGTTCAATCAGCGCGACGCGTGCACCTAACCCGGCAGCGCCCGCAGCGGTGACTAACCCTGCTGTGCCCGCACCGATCACCACCAAGTGGTAGGGACTTTTGGGGGTGGGGTTCGTCCATTGGAGTGGATGGACGTTGGATTCTAATTGGCGATTGAATTCATCATGCGGCTGTAACTGAACCAATGGGGATGCAGAGTCGTTGTTGGAAGTCATGTTGACAAGTATTCAGATCGAGGGAGTGATGCCAGTTTCGAATGACACAGCATCCAAACGGGTGTTCGCTTGGAAAATTCATCGGGATGCATAGTACCGGGTTGCTAGCGTTTTGTCTGCTGAATTGCAAGCATGATACGGTTTTGTGAATCACCGGCGGCTTTGCGCGAGAACTAGCAAAACCTTTCGCAATTCGGCTGGTTCGCCTGCGAGCACTTCGGTACAAGAAGAGTTTGAACCGACGGAATACCCCCGTCTGTTGTACGCAAAATCTGCATCGCGTTTGCCCGTCATGGATGACGACACCTTCAATGAATGAATTCGGTCGCGTAATACGAATCTCGTCTCGCCGCGTTTGGCCTTTGGTTGGCATCTTGGCGACGTCTGCACTGATCGCGGTACTTTGGGGCGCCAACATTGGCACGCTATTGCCGATGATCAAAGTCGTCTTTAGCGAAGACCCCAATTGCGACAGTTTGCCGGAATTCGCAGCGAAGGAGATCGCCGCCACTGACCAAAAAATCGCCAAGCTGGATGTGACGCTGGCATCGCTACAAGCGGACCTGTTGGTCGTTGAACCAGCGATGAAGCTGTCCATTGAAAGACAAATCACAACCGCCACAAGAGAACGCAAAGACGCCAGCGACGGAGTCTACTACTACAAAAAGGCGCAGCCTTGGCTGGACAAGTACGCGCCGACTGGACCGTTCGAGACACTACGATTCATCGTGTTTGTGCTGGTCATTAGCACGGTGATCAAGCTGACGGCGTTGATGGCCAATATGTTGATGGTCCAGTACGTCGCAGAAAGCACCGCCTTCGATTTGCGCGCGATCTTCTATCGTAAAGCACTCCGCTTGGACTTGGACTCATTTGGCGAAAACGGATCTGCTGACCTAACGGCTCGACTGACCAACGACATCGCACTTGTCGCTTCGGGTGTTACCGTTCTGCTGGGAAAACTGGTTCGTGAACCTCTGAAGTTGGTTGTCTGTGTTGGTACGGCCGCTTGGTTGTGCCCACGACTGCTGTTGTTCGTGATGGTGTTAACACCGATTCTTGCTCTTGTCATGCAGCACCTGAGC
>JBAUHR010000702.1:0-22654 GCA_049680385.1 Rubripirellula sp.
CACGATCACATTGGACGGGTTGCAACCCGATACTCGATTTCACTATCAAGTCTGGGTAAACGGTCGGCCGCACGGTTTACCGGGATCGTTTCGCACTCTGCCAAGCAAAGCAGGGTCGCAAAACGCGACGCACAATCCGGACGGGCTGTTCAACTTCCGATTTCAAATTGGATCTTGCGCCAACCAAAATCCGCTGCACGGTCCGGGGCACCGCGCAACCACGTACGAGCACCTGAATGCGGATTGGGCTGACAAGGTTCACTTCCACATCATGAACGGCGACTGGCTGTACGAGGAACTTCGCACGTTTCCGCCCGAAGCTTGGCGACTGATCCAAGGCGTTCAGAAACTTCCCAACATTGTTGAAATTGCGCCCACGATCGTCGGCGTTTGGGAAAACTACAAGCTGTATCTCGGTCGTGGCGTTGAACTGGCAAAGTGGCATCGCAATGTCCCCAGCATGTTCACGTTCGATGATCACGAATTGGTCAACGATATCTGGGGATCCGCCGAAGCCGGCAAGCGACATCGTCGCACGGTGTTTCGTGACATCGGCACGCAAGCTTGGTTCGATTACCTGGGCTGGGCCAACCCGATGGCACACGATCACCCGGTCCATTTCGGCACCGGATCGATGCAGCAGGGCAGCGATGTGTTGACGGACATGGATGCCGATTTCACAGCGATGCCGATTGGCGAGATGTCCAACCTGCACGTCCACTGGGGCACCGCCGAGGCAGGCGTCAACGATATGGCGTTCGATACCGACGAAGGCGAAGCGAACTCGTATGTCTATGACATTGTTGAAGTCATCGACAAGCATCGCATCCGGCTGCACATGCCGGCAAAGGCCAACAGCGACACGCTCGCTTACTCGATTGGCCGACGAAGTTACGGAAGCTTTCGTGTCGCCAACTGCGAATTTTATATCCTGGACACTCGCGGCGAACGCGACATGCACGATGTCAAACAGCGTGATAAACCTGGCGTTTCGATGCTGGGTTCGTCACAACGAAAATGGCTGGTTGAGTCGATGCAGGCCAGCGACGCTGATTTCTTCTTTGTCGTCTCGTCGGTCCCTTTCATGATCCCGCATAGCGGCGCGGGTGGGTTCGAGGCCGACAACGAAAACAAAGAAGAAGCCTGGACGGGCTTCTTTGACGAGCGCGAAAGCCTGATCAACGCATGGGACAAACTGAACAAAAAAGTCTTTGTGATGACGGGCGATTTGCACAACAGTTTCGCGATCAAGGTCACGGATGATGTTTGGGAGTTTTGCTGTGGACCGCACAACAGCGTCAACCATGTTCCCGAACTTGACGAAAGCAACCGGCCGGCGACCGGAAAATGGAAATTTGGTCCGCGAGAAATGGACATCCGCTGGAGCAGCTACGTGCTAGCCGACCTGCCACGCGAAGAAAGGATGTACCCGCACTTCTGCGTCGTTCAAATCAATAACGTTTTCAACATGCCACCGAAACTCGGCGGAAAACGACTGGTCGCATTTCCTCACCCGCAAGTCATCTTTCAGTACTTCGACGGCCGAACGGGCGAATTGGCGTATGCCGAATCAATCACAACGGACCACGAAGAATTGACGGACAAGTAACTGCAAACGACGGCTCGATCACGCCCAGCGGTGCGGGTGCCCGATCAATCGTTCGAGATCGGCAAAGTAATCGGGATAAGTTTTCGATGTGCAGGCAGGGTCCAATATTTTGACACCGGGAATTCGCAATCCCGCCAATGAAAAACTCATGGCCATCCGGTGGTCATGATACGTTTCTAACGTCGCAGGTGTCGGAGTCGTGGGCGGATGGATCGTCATTCCATCGTCGTGTTCGTCCACGGTAGCGCCGAGCTTCCGAAGCTCGCAAGCCAAATCACCGATCCGGTCCGTTTCTTTGAAACGGTTGTGGGCAACACCCCGGACTCGCGTTGGTCCATCCGCAAACAACGCAACCATCGACAAAGTCTGAACCGTATCGCTGATCAAATTCATGTCGATATCGACACCGGTAAGCTTGCCACCGACGACCGTAATCGAGTTCTCGTCGGACCGAACGGTGCAGCCCATCTTTTTCAGAACGTCAACAAAGCCAACATCGCCTTGCATCGCTTTGGGGGTCAAACCGTCGACCGTGACTTCGCCGCTCGTGATCGCAGCGGCGGCCCAAAAGTAACTGGCGGCCGAAGCATCCGGTTCAATCAAATAATCAATCCCGCGATAACCGGTGTTGCCGATTTCGACGGCAACGGAATCATTCGCGTCAACAATCGAAATATCCGCACCAAACGATCGCATGACTTCGGCAGTCATATCGACATAGGGGCGCGAAACCAATTCGCCAATGACTTGGATTCGCGACGAGACACTGGTGGACGAGACACTGGTGGACGAGACACCAGTGGACGAGACACCAGTGATTGGGACGGCCATCATCAAGCCGCTCAAGTACTGGCTGCTAACTGATCCGGCGACCGACAATTCGCCCGGACGCCATCTATTGGACTGGATCAGCACCGGTGGGCAACCGTCGGCAGACATCGTTTCGATGTGACCATCGATCACTCCATCGATCGCCGTCACCAAATCGCCGATCGGACGCTCGTGCATTCGATCGACGCCGTGTAGTCGATAGTGGCCACCATAGGCAGACAAGGCCGCCGTTAAAAAACGGATGGTCGTACCACTGTTGGCAATGAACATCTCCGTTGTCGCGTCGTCAATTTTGGCCACAAGCCGGGCGGATGTATCGACGCGCAACGTGCTGCCGCCATCTTCGATCTGGACCGCGACACCGATTGCCCGAACGGCATCGATCATGACCTCGGTATCTTCGCTCTTTAAAGCTCCCGACAGAATCGAATTGCCACGCGCAAACGCCGCACAAATGAGTGCTCGGTTGGTCAAACTCTTGCTGCCAGGCGGGCGAATATGCCCGCACACTCGACCGACTGGAACGACTTCAACAAAGGGGATCGTAGGTCGGTCGGACATCAGCGTATTTAGCGGGTGGTTCGGCGAATCGGCACTTCAAACTGCCAGCGACGTATCTTGACTCGGGATGACCAAAGCGCCCACCGTCATCACGCCCAACGTCGTGGTGTGCAACAGCCACGCATCGTCACACATCATGACTGTGCGAGCGGTCACCACCATGATCACGACCAAAGCCGCAAAAAATTGGCGTTCGGCCCAACGAGCGGCCTCACCCTGAGTCAATTTGGCAAACATCAACGCGACGCAGCCCATCAATGGCAAAACGATAGCATCCATGATGCCGGTAATTTGGGAAAGATCAGGCATGCCGGGAAACTCCATTTTCCGCCAGTTCACAGATAAGTCAGAGATAAGAGAGCCAAAAATCCCTTTCGGCCCACGCCTTTCTTCTCATTTTGGCAGGTGTGCAAGGAAGAGCGACTTTAATCAAATCCTGAATTTTCTCGATTTTATTGCTCTCGCCCGAAACGGCCGCAGCGGTTTCCCAACCGGCAAAGTTTAACTCAACCGCAAACCCGATCCAGTCGATACCAACCGATGTCGACGCATTTGAGCGTCGGCTTTCGTCTGCGCGTCTGAAAACGCTCGAGTCAAAAAATGCTAAATGCCTTATCTGAAACACGGTCCGTTCGACGCGAGTCGCTACACGAGGCTCTTGTCATCGTCGCCCTCGTGATCGCGTCCCTGTCGCTTGGCGGATGCCGAATTTGCGCGGACTGCGAAGATCTGGCCTACCCGGCGTACGGCGGATCGTGGCAACGAACCAACCGTGAATCGGGGCGAGTCGGCAGCGTTTTTGATCCGGGCGGTGCCAAAATGTCGGAACTGGTCAATCGGGACGATCCGAGCCAACCCGACGAGATCATCCGTGAATTGCAAAGCCAAAAAAAGAAAGCGGCCGATTCGGACGACGAGATGGATGACGATTCCAACGACTCGGGCGACGCCGACGAGCCGAAGTCGAAGGAACCAAACGTCGATCGACTTCGCGACCGAAAACTCGAAGACATCGAAAACGAGGACGAAGAACGCCTTCGCAACAAGAGTCTCGATGACATCGAAGTCCGCATTATCCCCGGACGTCCCCCGGTGATGGTGACCACCGAGTAGCCTCGATTCAGTGAGGGCAGGCGGCGTGCCGAACGCCACCGTGGCCCAACCAAGCTAGTTGCCGAAGCGAAACTCGCCATCAGCGAAGTCAATCTTGACGGTCGACCCTTCGGGGTACGAGTTTTTCAACAAGGCAGTCGCCAGCGGATTCTCGACCTCTCGCTGAATCACGCGTTTGAGCGGACGGGCCCCGTACAGTGGGTCGTAGCCCACCGAAGCGATCTCACTGATTGCGTCTTCGGTGACTTCAATCGATAGACCGTTTTCTTTCACGCGATCTGCCAAGCGTTCCAACTGCAGTCCGACGATCTTACGAATCTCATCCTTTTGCAGCGGATGAAAGATAACGATGTCATCGATTCGGTTTAGGAATTCGGGCAAGAACCTTGCTCGAAGCGAATCGTTGACTGCAGTTCGCATCTCGTCTTCACTGCCACCCTGTTCGGTGACTTGCTGAATCACTTGACTGCCGGCGTTGCTGGTCATCACGATCACCGTGTTGGTGAAGTTGACCGTTCGGCCATGGCCATCCGTCAAACGACCGTCGTCAAGAACTTGCAACAGGATGTTGAAAACGTCCGGGTGCGCTTTCTCCATTTCGTCCAGCAGCAACACCGAGTAGGGCCGCCGCCGAACGGCTTCGGTCAACTTGCCGCCCTCTTCGTACCCCACGTATCCCGGCGGGGCCCCAATCAATCGCGATACGCTGTGACGTTCCATGAACTCGCTCATGTCGATCCGAACCATCGCGGATTCGTCGTCAAACATGACCTGGGCAAGCGCCTTGCAGAGCTCCGTTTTGCCAACGCCCGTTGGACCAAGAAACAAGAAAGAACCGATCGGACGGTTCGGATCCTGCAACCCGCTACGACTGCGGCGCACCGCATCCGACACCGCTGTCACCGCCTCTTCCTGGCCGATCACGCGGCTGTGCAACCGATCTTCCATCACCAACAACTTCGCTCGCTCAGTTTCCAGCATCCGGCTAACCGGAACTCCCGTCCAAGCACTGACCACTTCGGCGATTTCGTCTTCAGTCACATTGCGACGCAGTAGCCGGCGCCGGTCGGTCGATTCTTCGGCTGAGTCACTGGGTTCAACGGCCTCGATTTCTTCAAGTCGCTTTTCAAGCTTGTTTTGCTTCGCTTGGGTGTCCAGCATTTCTTGATAGATCGATTCGGGACTTTCGCCACGCTGTTGCTTCTGTTTCGCCTCGACGTCGAGTGTTGCGAACCGGTGCTGCAACGCTTCGGCTTCCTGGCGAATCGCTTGAACGTCGTCCAAGCCCATTTTCTCGCCCTCCCACTGTTCGCGCAGGTCCGCCAATTCACGTTCAAGCGACTCCATTTCCTCTTCAATCTCGGTCCGTTTGGCAACCGCCGAGTCTTCCTCTTCGGCGACGAGTTGACGATGAGCCAATTCGAGTTGTCGCAGTCGTCGCTGAATCTGGTCGATGGGTTCAGGCACACTCTCCTTTTCCATCGCCAACCGACTGGCGGCCTCGTCGATCAAATCGATTGCCTTGTCAGGCAGGAAACGATCGGCGATGTAGCGGTTTGAAAGATTCGCGGCCGCCACGATCGCGCTGTCCGTGATTCGAACACCGTGATGCGATTCGTAACGCGACTTCAAGCCTCGCAAGATGGCGACGGTGTCTTCGGCATTCGGTTCGCCGACATAGACGGGCTGAAAGCGGCGTTCAAGCGCTGCATCTTTTTCAATGTTCTGGCGATACTCGTCTAGCGTCGTCGCTCCGATGCATCGCAGCGCACCGCGAGCCAGTTCGGGCTTCAACAAATTGGCAGCATCTGGTGAACCTTCGGCCTTGCCGGCCCCTACCACCAAGTGCAATTCGTCGATAAACAACACGACTTGGCCATTGGAATCCTTGACCTCGCGGAGGACCGATTTCAAGCGTTCTTCGAAATCGCCACGAAATTTCGCGCCGGCGACAAGTGCTCCCATATCGAGCGAGACAACCTTTTTGTCCTTCAAACTAGCCGGGACGTCGCCTTCGAAAATTCGCAGCGCTAGACCTTCGGCGATCGCAGTCTTGCCAACGCCAGGCTGCCCGATCAAGACAGGGTTGTTCTTCGTTCTTCGCGACAGAACCTGAATAACGCGTCGAATTTCATTGTCACGGCCAATGACGGGATCCAGTTTGCCTTGGGCTGCCAAATGAGTCAGGTCGATCCCGAACTTCTCGAGTGCTTGGTACGTCGACTCGGCATTTTGGTCGGTCACGCGTGCCGATCCGCGCACCTCTGCCATCGCCGACAGCACATCGTTGTCAGATACGCCCACTAGTTTCAACAAACGATTTGCTTTGCAGTCGACACGGGTAAGCCCAAGCAATAGGTGCTCGGTCGCAACGTAGTCGTCCTTCAAGCTATTCGCAGCATCGGAACTTGCGTCGAACGCCTTTTGCAACTCAGGTGCAATCCCTGGTTGACGGCCACCGGAAACCGCAGGCAGGCGAGTGATCTCGCTACTGACCGTGCTGGTCAATTGCTCGATATCAACTTTCATTTTATCGAGCAGCGGACGAGTGATCCCGTCGGACTCGTCAATCATGGCTGCCAAAATGTGCAGCGTCAGGATTTCTGGATTGCCCAACGAAGCCGCGCGAGCCTGTGCATCGGCAACGATGGACTGTGACTTTGTGGTTAGTTTGTCAAATCGAAATGTCATGGCAGTGGTTCTCCTATGAACTTAATCATCGCAAAAGTCGTTCCGAATTCGCTTTTGCCAGCGTCGAAATTTCCAACCGTGGAACTAAGTTGCGTGCACCGAATGCACTTGGCATAAACACGAAAAAGGCGAGCGTCATGGAACGCTCGCCTTTCGTTGATCAAACAATGTCACTGACAGCGTTAGTCTTTGACTTCGAAGTCCGCGTCAATCGCGTCATCGTCGTTATCCGCTGCTGCAGCGGCGCCCGGCGCGGCCGCATCTGCTTCGCCTGCCGCTTCGGTCTTTTCGTACAGCACTTTGCTGAACGCTTGTGACGCTGCATCAAGTTCCTCGGTGGCTTGCTTGATTGCGTCGACGTCAGTTCCTTCGGCTGCTGCGTTCACTTTTTCGATCGCTTTGTTCATCGGCTCTTTGTCCGAATCGGTCAGCTTTTCGTCGTTCTCTTTCATCAGTTTTTCAAGCTGATAGACCTGTTGGCTGGCCTTGTTCTTCGCTTCGACCAATTCGAAAGTCTTGCGGTCCTCGTCGGCGTTCGACTCGGCATCTTTTCGCATTTGTTCGATTTCGTCTTCGCTAAGAGCACCGGCTTCTTTGATCTGAACCGATGCTTCTTTGCCCGTCTTCAGTTCTTTTGCCGACACCGCCAAAATACCGTTTTGGTCGATGTCGAACTTAACTTCGATCTGAGGCATCCCACGGGGCTGAGCAGGAATCCCTTCGAGATTGAACTCGCCGAGTAACCGATTGCTCGTTGCCATTTTGCGTTCACCCTGGAACACTCGAACGGTGACGGCCGACTGATTGTCCGCAGCCGTGCTGAAGACGTTCTTCTTTTCGACCGGGATCGTTGTGTTCCGTTCGACGAGCGCGGTCATCACACCGCCTTCGGTTTCGATTCCCAGCGTCAGTGGAGTCACATCCAACAACAAGACGTCCGTACGATCGCCGGCCAAAACGCTGGCCTGAATCGCAGCACCAACGGCGACCACTTCGTCCGGGTTCACGCCTTGGTGAGGGTCCTTGCCGAAGATGTTCTTGACCAGTTCCCGAACCTTAGGAACTCGCGTGCTGCCGCCGACCAGAACGATCTCGTCAATGTCGCTGGGCTTCATTCCTGCGTCTTCGAGCGCTTGAATCACAGGTTTGCGACATCGTTCGACCAAGTCGTCGATCAGTTCTTCGAACGTCGATCGCGAAATCTTCATCGTCAGGTGCTTTGGTCCCGAAGCATCCATCGTGATGAAGGGCAGGTTGATGTCAGTCTCTGGCAGCGTGCTGAGTTCTTTCTTCGCCTTCTCGCACGCTTCCTGCAAACGCTGAAGCGCCATCGGATCGTTACGCAAGTCGATCGCGTTCTCTTTTTTGAACGTGTCGGCAACGTGGTGAATGAGTGCTTCGTCAAAGTCATCCCCGCCCAGGTGACCATCGCCACTGGTGCTGATCACTTGAAAGACGCGACTCTCTTGGTCCTCGTCACCGGCGTCGGCAACTTCCAAGACCGAAACGTCGAACGTACCGCCACCCAAGTCAAAGACAATGATTTTCTCGTCCTTCTTCTTGTCCAGTCCGTACGCCAAAGCGGCTGCGGTAGGCTCGTTGATGATCCGGGCAACTTCTAGGCCAGCAATGACGCCGGCGTCTTTGGTCGCTTGCCGCTGGGCATCGTTAAAGTAAGCCGGCACCGTGATGACGGCCTTGCTGACCTTGTGACCGAGGTACGACTCAGCCGATTCTTTCAGCTTGCGAAGGACTTTCGCGCTGACTTCTTGCGGCGTGTACTCGCTGTCACCCACGCCGATTTTGACGTATTCGTCAGCGTTGCCCAAAACGGAATAGGGAACCATCTTCTCTTCGGATTCGACTTCCGAGTGACGGCGGCCCATGAAACGCTTGACCGAATAGACGGTACGCTTGGGGTTGGTGACCGCTTGACGACGAGCGGGCTCGCCAACGATGGTTTCGTTCTTGTCGGTGAACGCGACAACGCTAGGCGTCAAACGATTGCCTTCCGCGTTGGGGATCACTTTGGGTTCGCTGCCTTCCATGATCGCCACGACGCTGTTGGTCGTACCGAGGTCAATTCCGATAATTTTTTCGCCCTGAGCCATGCCGGGTTTCTCCTTGAAGAGGTCGCGCTGGTGAGAAACTGAATCTTCCTTCCGGTGTCCGGACTGTCGAATTCGTCACCAATGGGTGTTTTTGGTTAGGTAAGGCAAAGTCCGTGCCAGTCGCATCAGAACGCACCAAAAACAAGCCTCGAAATTTGTTTTGGGATAGCCTTAAAACGTATTTCAGGCTCAATTCTGGCGACGGAAACGCTTTTGGACGACAATTTTGACAGCTTTCCATTTTTAGCGTCCGAGCGTCATTTTCGACGGGTGTCAAATTGACAGATTCGCGGTGCCCGACCGAGTCCTTCGTTTCCGCTAACTCGCCGCCTCATTTTGCCCTGCTGTCTGCTATGCCTGATCCGACCGACGTAAGCACAAATCCGACCGACACGAACCCTTCGGCTTCGGTTAACGAAATCGACCGTGCCTTGATCGCGTTGTTCCACCAACGAGCGGCGAAGGTGAAGTCCAGCTTGGCGTCAGATCCGGGCCGAGTCGTTGGCCGTGTCGCCGCCGCATCCCAGCAAATTAGCACGCTAACCCGAACCGCGACGTCGGCCGCAGACACGCTGCCGCCGGGCGGCGTCGCAAGCGTGCTGCGACACCTATCAAGCCTGTGCCTGCAATCGTTACACGAACTTCGAATCGCCTACTTGGGGCCCAAACATAGTTACAGCCATTTGGCGACGATCAAGTACTTTGGCGACGCGAGCGCCATGATTCCGGTATCGTCAATTCCGGCGGTTTTTGATGCTGTCGAGCGAGGTGACGTGGCAACCGGAATGGTACCGATTGAAAACAGCACTGATGGACGTGTCGTCGATACCTTGGGGATGTTCGTTCGGCGAGACATGCGGATCTGCGGTGAAGTTCTGTTGCCAGTCCACCACAATCTGCTTTCGAAAACACCTCGCCACGAAATCACCGAAGTCCACAGCAAGCCGCAAGCCCTGTCCCAGTGCCGCGCATGGCTAGCGAAAAATTTGCCGCAGGCCACTCTCGTTGAAATCAGCAGCACTGCCGCCGCTGCAAAACTGGCTTCCGAACAATACGGTGTTGCCGCCGTGGCAAGCCTGGAAGCGGGCCGAGAATATGACTTGGACGTGATCGACGCCAGTATCGAAGACAACCGCAACAACGTCACCCGGTTCGCCGTGCTTGGCAAAGAGCGCCCGGAACGAACGGGCGACGATAAGACGGCAATTCTATTCCAAGTCAATCACAAGCCGGGCGCGCTGGCCGATGCAATGCTGGTCTTCAAAGACCATTCCCTGAACTTGACCTGGATCGAATCGTTTCCATCACCCGAAGCCGCCAACGAATACCTGTTCTTCGTCGAACTGACCGGGCACCGCGACGACGCCCCCGTCGCCGCTGCGGTCGAACAATTATCAGCCCAGTCCCAGCGATTAACGGTCTTGGGTTCGTACCCCAAAGCCCATCTCTAATTCGCCGGCAATTGGCACCCCAGCAATTGACGCATTCTGATCAAGCCGCGGCGCGGCCATTGTGACGCAGCCGCAGCTCTTCGTTGCAGACGACGTGGCAATGCGACTGACCACCGAGCGTCGCTTTGACTCGGCGATCGACACTCTTCCGCATCGCTTTGTGATATCCAACACTGGCGGTAAACAACGTCATCAAATCAACAAAGCCAGTGTTCTCGCTAAGTTCACCTGCATCGACGTCAACGTAACTGTCAGCGCCAAACGAGAACAAACGGCCGTCGATTTCGCCGACCGATTCACCGTCGCAGTTAACGTCAAAGTCCGCACCGATCGAGACCCATTTTCGTTTCAGTTCAAGATGGTGCATTCGATTGCCGTCGTAGAATCCAAATGTGAACACGGATGGAATTCGAAACGTGCGATGGTTCTGTTGGATGTACGTCACGTGCTCGGATCTTGGAAGCATGACAACCATTGTCAAAAGATTGCGGCGAGAACCGATCGAGTTGTGGACTTCGGTCATCGTGACTTGCTCGATCGTGCCACACCAACGCACGCGATCAGTCGACGTCTTGAACAGTTTCAGAATCAAACGCCGCTTTTCAATGTCACCGGCTTCAAGCGACATGACGTCGTCGGCTTCTAGCTTTTCGTCAAGCGTTTGTTGTTGTTTCGCGCTGAGCCGACCGTTTTTCTTGATCTCTTTCCTCAACCGTTGGCGGCGCTGATCTTTCAGCACGCCAAGGGCGTCTTCCATTTCCTCGCCATCGACTTTCCAAACGTCCGTTCGCAAGCCGATCATGTGAGTCCGTTCCCACTCGCCCGTCTCGTAATCCTGCTCGGACACGGTGCCGACCGTGTCCATATGAGTGGTGAAGTGATTCGAATCAGCGGTCGTCATCTGCTGCATGATTGCTACGTTGCTGGGGTGCATTCCAGGCAACGCCCACATGTCCAGATATCGGCGACTGGGCAGGGGGTCCTTCTTGCTCATGATCCTTCCTAAGCAGCGTCGTTAAGCGGTCCTCGGTTGTTAAGATCGGCCGGCAAGAACGTTTCCGTCCACCGCAATCCGGATAATCCGAACATTCTTCCTAGACCGCCAAGCTTCCTGGACCGCCAAGACCGCGATCCTATCGGACGTCGTGTTTCACGTCCTGATCATGCAAGTCCTGATCGGCCGCACCGTTCGCCGCACCGACGTCCGCGTCTTCATCACATCCACCGATCGCTTCGGCCAGCACTCGATCGTCGGCCGCTGCAACCCATCGCAAATCAAACACGACTGCATCCGAATCGACCTGCGACATTACCGCCGGGACGTTGGCGCGAAGTTCATCGGCCCATTGCTGGGCAGTACGTTTTTTGTGGCGGACTCGAATCTGTTGTGACGGCAATCGCCAACGTCCATCGGCGGTTAGCTTTGCTGAATCCGCTGTGACCACGCAATCCGCGATTTGGTCATTGCCCGACAATCGAGTTGCGAGTCGCTGAGCCCGACCGCGTAGGTTCTCGTCGGACGTCGTTAGCAGTTGCTTGATTGGCGTCATCGATTCCGATGCTTCCATTGCGACCATCATCATCGCGGTCACCGCATCAGTCGCGGCCAAGCCGTTCCAAGTCGATTGCGATCGAATCTGGTCAATCAAGTCGCGACGCCCGATCAAGATGCCACACGCCGGACCGCCGGCAAGACCATCGCCCGCAATCACGACCAAGTCGGCGCCGTCGTCCAACAATGCTTCGGCCGACGGAATTGACTTCGCCCAATCACTGTGACCAAGCGAGTCTCGTTTGATCGTCGCGATCGGCAACACGACCACTTGCACAGCATCAACGTTTCCGTCACCGCGGCCGTTAAAGTCGAACAGTTTCACGGGGCGGTCGCCACCGTCGGCAAGCACCGTCACGAAGCGACTGAGACCCGCAAAATCGGCAACGTCGACGCGGTTGGATCCGCCAACTTCGACGATCTTCGACGACGGCAGTGCATCGGCCAAAACGCTTGGCAACGGACGCCCACCGGGCAAACTGACCGCGTAGCCGCGATGCAGCACGATTGACCGAGTCGAATCGGACCGATGAGCATCGCCTGACGGTTGGGCAAGCAGTGCGATCGCCGACAAAGCAGCTTCGAAACGATGCGTCACTGCCGCGCCGTAGTCGCCGCTGGTCGGCAGGCATCGATCAATTCGCCGATTCAGTTTAGATGTCAACTCTTCACCGCCGACGGTACCACCGGCCAACAATTCGATTCCCATTTCCACCACCGATGCATCCAGTGGCACGCCTGTTCCAAGTGGCCCTTGCAGTACACCGGTCGCGTTGATCATCGTCGGTGCCAACGTCATGTGCTTGCGAGTCCACCGTTCCACCGACTTCTTGCTCGACTGGGCGCTGCGCATGACCGCATCGAATCCTCGTGCAGCGGTCTGAGGCAGATCTTGCAGAATCTCGTTGGCCTGATTCTTTAGTTTTTCGATGGTTTCGGGTTCACTCGCTTTACGAGCGACGTCGCCTAAACCGCGACGCAGCAGATCAATGGTCCAAGGAGGGATTGCCATCTCGAGAGGCCTAAAAATATAAACAGAAAAACGGCAATGCGATCTTGCCCATACGCTCCATCATAACCGCACGTCCGAAAAGTACACCGACACCCGCAATCGAGTGTCTGATAGACTGCAACGTGATCGTCTCTGGCGTCTACTGAACGGGAATGCTTGCCTCGATGGAACACCTCGAAATCGAACGAAAACGCGTACTCGGTGGCCTCGTTTTGGCAGGCATCATCGTGATCCTTTTCTTGATCGCCAATCTGCCTTGGGCCTATGTCGAATCGCACGGCCAGTGGGACGGCACCGTCGAAATCAGTGGTTCCCGCACCCTGGCCGAAGTACAGATTCCCACCATGGCGGGCTGGCCATTTCGGTATTTGATCCGGTCCGAAATTGACGGCGCATCCGAACTGCGGTACTGGTCGTCGGCGAAACTGATCGGTAACGGGATCATTGCATTGGCTGCTGCGTCGGGCGTATTCCTGTTTGGGCGGATCCGGGATCGAGTCCTGCGAAGGCGGCCGAATCGATTCTGGACCAAGCCACTCTTCGACACAGCCTTGGCATTGATAATCATCATTGTGCCTGCGGCAATCGTCGGAAACGCGAGGCGACAAGCGATTGAGCACCAGAAAATTGCGGCCGAGATCCTGCGGACGGGCAACTGCTTTACTTCGATTTGGCTTCCCAAACCGCTCGCCAATCGCGTGCCGGCTGGAATGTTGCCTTGGTTGAAACGTGTCCGACAAGTTCAGGTCATTTCAACCAACGATGCATTCGTCGAGCGAATTTGCGAAATCCCGACGCTGGTGCAAATTGATTCATTTCGTGGGCCGGAAAACGCGGCTGCATTGTCACCGCTAGCCGACCGCCACTACTTGAACGCGATTGGGTTGGTTTGGCAAAACATCACTCCCGAAAAAATCAACCTGATCCGGCGACTGCCCTGGGTTTCGTCGCTGACGCTCGCCCACACCGACCTTTCGGCGGAACAGTTTCGGCGATTGGATTCGCTAACTCAATTGCGAACTGTCGACCTGACACATACCGACCTGAAACTTTCCGAAATCGGCAAACCGGCATGGAGCGCCAATCTGAAACAAATCTTGCTGACTCGTCCAGCAGCGGGCGAGAGCGATGAACTAGTCATCGACGACTGGCCAAACCTGGAAGTGCTTTCTGTCGTTCGCGAGTCAACTCAGCGGAACAGCAGTCCCTTAGCGATTCGGTTGAGCAATCTTCCAAAACTCAGAACGTTGCAAATGGACCGGATTCAAAAGCACAAGCTGTTTGCCCGAAACCTGCGATCTCTCGCCGTGATCCACGACGACTTCTCACCCGACCCCTATCTACTAGACCGAAGTTACTGGATTCCTGGTCTGGGGTGGTACGAACAGATTGAACTGGAAAACCTGCCGAGCCTCGTAAAAGTGGCAAGCTTTTCTCGTCACCTGACGAAGTTCCGAATCAGGAATCTTCCCAACCTGCGTGAGCTCGAAATCGGCGCCCGGCTTGCGACCCATGTTTTAGAGGACGGATCCGACGTTCCTGTCAATTCGGCGGAACGATGCCAAGAGTGGGTCGACGAGATTGGACAATTTGACGGTCCGTCGTCGGTGACGTTTTCGGGCCTGATCATGAACGAGACTGATTTTTCGAAACTTGCCAAAAATCAGGGCATTCGCAAGCTCAGCTTGCCTGACGTGAAGCTGACTTTTGATCAGGCACAACGACTCGGCGCCATGCGACGCATTCGAAATTTGAACATAGGAAATTGCGTAATCGAAGCGGATCAATTGTCGTGGTTTCTTGACCATTTCCCCGAACTTGAATCGCTTCGAGTCGATGGATCCAAACTCAACAATCTTGAATTGGTCAAAGGCCATCGCTTGCGACTGTTGCAGGTCAACACGCTGAACGAGATTGATTCGATCCGAATCCTGGATCAACCTGAACTGACGAGCTATCTGCGAGCTGATCGAACGCCAGCCCAGCTAGAGATTCGCAACGCTCGTGGCATGCGAGGCCTTGCGTTTTCTCAGCCCTGGCCGAAATCGGCAGTCGTGACCGGCCTACGTGACCTGCATTGGTTCGCAGCCGGCGGCGAAGAGGTCAAGGATCCGCTGCTAAAGGTTTTGTTGGCGTGCCCCAACCTGGACCAACTGATCCTGGGCTACCCCTCGATATCGCGCAGCGGCCTGTGCCGGATCGGCGAACTCCAACGCTTGACGGTATTGCAAATTCCTGGTGCCAACGTTGACGACTCGATCACCGCGACATGGCGGGGACTCGAATCGCTGTGGGAGATCAACTTGGATGACAATCCCGTCGGCGCACAAACCATCGCGTGGCTTAGCACATTGCCATCGCTGCGCTCGGTTTCACTGAACCGTGTTGAACTTGATGACACCGCCCGTCAGTGCTTGGCAGAACTTGGGCAAGTGTCTGGGCTGCGACTGTCCGGGGTCCAACTGCGTGCCAATGACTTATCTCGCCTGTTGAGCAACGATGCGCTGGAACTACTGGACCTTTCCCATACCAACGTCTCGCCCGAAATACTGGAACTTGCCGCCAATTCACCTTCTCTAAAAGTGTTGATTTTACATGGCTGTAATTACGATCCTGAACCGATCGAACGATTACTGGAAACCAATTCGAACATTGCAATCGATCTGGGCGAATTGACAGACGAGGTTTCGCCGGGCGTCACGCTCGCGGACACTTTGCAAACGCAATTTGCCCCAGAGATTCTTGATGACATCAAAGGACGGATGGAGATCTTCCATAAAAAGGTTCGGTTCAGCGAGACTAGCTTGGTCCGAAGCCAATCGTCCTTTGTGCTTACGGAAATCGGCACGACTGTCACGAGTCCAAATCCTGCCAATCCAAATCCGGCCAATCCAAGCTCCGCCGGTAAAAATGCCGATAACGGCGTGCGGATGAAGACCCACGAGAGTGGAATTGGCTCTAAGGATGTGCTCGACAGTAAGAACGGGCTTGACAGTGACTCGCGCGATGCGGTGGCGGAGAATTCTGACCACTTCAACCGAGAAGCCCGAACACTCGCTTCGACATTGGATTCTGGACGCATCAACCTGGATGCCTTGCGAACGATGATCGACTGGAAGCCCAAGCCGGCTGGATCAAAAACGGTCGAATGACCGATTGTCACCAGACACCATCGATTTACGACGAAAACTTAGCCATAGTGGCGAAACCGCGAGCAAATTGTGTAAACTACATTCAAATCCGCGACGCCCCTCGTTCAAGGCAGCCGGTTCAAAGCAGCCCGCCGAGCCTGAGCCCGACCGATCGCCTGCCCCACGGGCCCCATCATCGGTCAACCGCGTCCGCAGACAGCCTCCCCCGCCTCTATCCTCCTGCTCTGGAATTGTCGTTACGTGCGAAAGTTTTTCCTCTTCCCGCTTCGTCTCTGTGTTGGCTGGGGCTTTTCGCCGCGGTTGCTCAGCCTGATCGGTGCGGTCGCGTTGGTCTTGCTGCGACTTACTGTCGGCTGGCATTTTTACAGCGAAGGTATCGATAAACGCCAAGCAGGCAATTGGAGTGCGGCGCCCTTTTTCGCCAACGCCAAAGGCCCCTTTGCTGGCGAATTTCGCAAAATGGTTTGGGACGCCGACGGCCAATTACGGCTCAACCAGAACGCGAACATGCATGCGTGGGCGGTTTTCCGAGACCAAGTTGGCGCGCACTACGGTTTCGATGACGCACAAATTCGAAAAGCTCAAGTCGTCTACGGTGACGCTGTCAAGCAATACGAATGGGTCATCAGCGAGAATGCTGCTGAACTTGAAGAGTTCGAATTAGGTCGTTCCCGGATCGCGAAATTAGAGTCCCCGCTAGAACAGGATTCCGAGAAGACCCTACGCGACGGTGTCACAAGCCTTGGCGGACAACGAGACACGATCCGCAAGGAATGGATGGGAAAGGCAGCCCCGACGTTGAAGCAGATCGACTCGATCTGGAACAACTACGAGATTGCTCAAAACGCCTTAGCGACTGCCGAGCAAGCTGATTCCCGCGGCAAGCTGCGACTGATCAAACCGCGGACCGCGCGCATCGACACCAGCGTCGTCGATGGACTGCTGCCGTACTTTGATATTGCGGTCGGCTTGCTGCTGTTGTTCGGGCTGTTCACACCGGTGGCGGCGTTAGCGGCCGCAGGTTTTCTCGGTTCAGTTTTCCTAAGTCAGTATCCGCCTTCGACAGGACCGTCATCGAGCAATTACCAGTTGATCGAATCAATGGCCTGTCTCGTTTTGGCGGGTACCGGTGCAGGTCGGTTTGCAGGTCTCGATTTCTTTCTGCACCTGATCGTTCGTAAATTCTGGCACGTTCCAGATCCTGATGCCTAGCACGGGGAACAATCAGTGTTCAAGCAGTGTTGAACACGCTCGTTCCCAATCGAAACAAATCTTTCAAACTACATTTTAATTCCAGGTTTTTTCCATGGTCGATAAACTCTCTGCCGATCAGCGTGCAGTTGGCGAACACAACTATTACTCTGCCGTTGGCAGTTACTACGACGTGAACCGTCGTGACTTTCTTCGTGGCATCGTCTCGGCGGGTGCTGTCAGTGGTGCTGGTCTTGGCGCGGCTTACTTTGGATACGGCAAAGTCAACGATCCGGTCCGTATCGCGGTGATCGGCACCGGTGACGAAGGCAACGTCTTGATCGGTGGCTGTAACCCCGATTATGTCGAAGTCAAAGCAATCTGTGACATTCGTCCGTTTGGGCAACACCGCGCATTCCACGGCGATTGGTCCAGCCCGTCGGCACTCGGTCGCCGCCCCGGACTGATCCGAGTCGCTGGCTACAAGGACGAAGCCGAGGCTCGCCGCAACGTCAAGGTCTACGACGGAAACAACGGCGGCATCATGGCCTGTTTGGATGACCCAGACATCGAAGCCGTGATCATCGCGCTACCGCTTTGGCTGCACGCCTCGGTCGCCGCCTTGGCGATGGAACGTGGGCTTCACGTGCTGACTGAAAAACTGATGGCTCACAATGTTGCCCAGTGCAAAGTGATGTCACGCATGGCAGCAGAACTGAAAGACACGGCCGGGAACCCGCTTCATTTGGCGACCGGTCACCAACGTCACTACAACGTCAAATACGACAACGCGATCAATCTGATCCGCTGGGGATTGCTGGGCCAACTTCACCACATCCGTGCCCAGTGGCACCGTGGAAACCTGCCCGGCGCTGACAGTTGGAAGATGCCAATCCCCGGCGGCGAAAAGACTGCCGAAGGGAAAATGTACGACAAGATCGCCGGCGACATTCGCAACCGCACCGGACGCTTGCGAGACGCGACCGACCCGGACGAAATCGTTCGCTTGCAATCGGAACTGGCAATGTTCCAAGCCTGGGACGATGACAAGAACGTCGACCCGTCGAAATTTGGTTACAAAGACTTCTCGATGGGTGATGGTCACTACAGCGCCATGGAGGAACTGCATCGCTGGCGATTATTCGATCGCACCGGCGCAGGCTTGATGGCAGAACTTGGTAGCCACCAACTCGATGCGGTCAGCATCTTCCTGAGCTCGCTTCGCAGCGATGGTAAGAAGGTTCATCCGTTGACGGTCAATGCCGTTGGCGGCTTGCATATCATGCCGGAAGACCGCAGCGTCGGTGATCACGTCTATTGCATGTACGAATTTCCTGGCCCGGAATATAGCGAAGACTTCGACGTCGGCTACTTTGACCCCGTCGGAAACTACCCACCTAGCAAGACGGTCAAGGGCAAGGATCCGGTTCGTACGGGTCCAGTTCCTGGCTACTCGGATGATCCAAACAAGAAGGTGGTCGTGACCTACTCGTCAATCAACGGCAACGGCTTCGGCGGCTGGGGTGAAGTTGTGATGGGAACCAAGGGCACGCTGATCTTGGACAAAGAAACGGATGTCTTGCTGTATCGCAACAGCGATACCAGCAGCAAGGTTGGCGTCTCGAAACAAGGTGGCGGCTACGCGCTCGACACCAGTGCAAGTGGCGACTACGCAGCACCGCTGGCACAAGCCGCCGATTCGGGTCCGGTCAGTCGTGGTTATCGCGAAGAGATCGAGCACTGGGCGTTCTGCATCCGCAACCCGGACAAAGAAAACAAGCCTCGCTGCTATCCCGAAGTCGCCATGGGCGATGCGGTGATCGCTCTGGGGACAAACGTTGCACTCAAGAACGCCAACGCTGGTAAGGGCGGATACTTGAAGTTCGAAGAAGAATGGTTTGACATCGACAGCGATGCCGTGCCAGACGGAAGCGACATCAAGGCTGAAGCCGCGTACATGAAGAAGCCTGTCGCCTAATTGCCGGCCCAGACTCGAGTCACTGTTTCAGAAACTAGCTCGAGTCACGGTTCCAAAAACTAGCCCAGCACTGGCCATGCCTGACGCATGCCAGTGATGGTGCCGGTTCTTCCAGTTGGCGATCAGCGCAAAGTCAGCGCAAAATAAAACCCCACGACGGTGTCCGAGATTCAATCCAAGGAAACCGCGATGGGGTTATTTTTTTGTCGGATGTCAAACCATGGCGTGACGCCATGGAAATCAATCCAGTGCGACTACTCAGCAGGAGCGTCGGCTGCAGGAGCTTCTGCGCTAGTCGTCGTGTTGCTGCTTGGGGCAGGAGCCACTTCGGTCGAAGTGTTCGCTTCGATAGGTGCTGGTGGTGCACAACCGAAAGTGAAAGTCAAAACAAACGCGGCGACGGCGGCTTGAGCCAAGGTGAAAGCTGATTTCACGGCAGGAATTCTCCAAAAAGTAAGGTGGGACGAACGCCGGCATCTTAATCAACCAATCCCAATTGTCCTAGCGACGCCCTCAGTTTTATGATCGGCACCCCCCAAATATCCGAATCCAGGGGCCTTAAAAACCTCCTAGGTGTCCGATACCTACGTTAACCAGTCTCTAGATCAACGCCAGTCAACCCAAGGCTAGTCGCGATCGTCACATCCCGCACCGCCAACATGGCTGGACGCCAAGTCGCTCTCCAATCGCAAGACATCGTCAATGGGGACCACCGGCGACGCCGATGCCAACGTTGGACAATTCGAAACTTTCAACGCTCGACCGGCTCTGGATCTGCCATGACAATCCGACGCATTTTTGCACTCACTGCGATTCTGGGCACTCTTGCATTGGCCAGCACCAGCAACGCGCAAGCCCCGATTTCGCCGCCCATCGATACAGCGAAACCAGCTGCGATCGACCGAATCAAACTCTATGATTCGCTCGAAAAATCATCGGACCAAAACGAGCGTACGAAGTCGTCATCTGGGCAACTTTCGGCAAATGAAATTCGCCAGGCACGGGCTCTTCACCGCGCCGACCAGCGTGCCGCACGCTTGGACCACAACCTTTGGATGGGCGTCAATCCGTTGCGTCCCGATTGGAACGCCGTGCCGATGATGCACAGCAACTACAACTACGTCCAACGCCGCCTCTACGTGCCGGTTTACGTTTACGCTCGCTGAGCAGGCGACACCAAAGCGACCCGCACATCGCACACGTTCGTGCCCGTTGGGCCGGTGACCAAAAGTCCACCGGCACATGCGAAAAACGTGTACGCGTCGTTGCGTGCTAGTGAGTCTGCGACGTCCAAGCCCAATTGCAACGCTTGCTGGTGAACGTCTGCATCAATAAACGCGCCCGCCGCGTCGGTCGGCCCATCTTCACCATCGGTGCCGCCCGACAGAATGCAGATCCGACTCCACTGCTCGTCCGTCAACGACTGACCGAGCAGGTATTGGTATGCCGCCAACACTAACTGCTGGTTACGGCCACCCCGGCCGCGAACGTCCTCGCCGACCAGCTTCACCACCGGTTCGCCACCGGTGATCAAGCAGTCCACACGATGATCCTGTGGATCGGCATGCAACATCTCGACGGTCATCTTTGCCAAATGGCGTCCCACGTCTTCAGCAAAGCCCTCGCACTCTTTTGCAACCTGCATCACGTGATTGTAGCCAAGACTCTCGGCGCGAATCCCTGCTTCATCGACTGCGACCGCGTTGTTGCCGATAACAATCGTGGTGGCATGACAGGTTGGCGATTCGGTCGGCCGATCCTGGGCTAGCGCTTGATAGATCGCCAGCGGAAGCGATCGACTTTCGTCATACTTTGCCAACACCTCGGCGGCATCTTGGACAGTCGATGTGTCTGGGACTGTCGCGCCAGACGCGATTAAGTCCAGCGGGTCCCCAAGTACGTCAGACAACACCAAAGTTACTAACTCACCGGCCCGGCAAGCTCGCAGCAAACCCCCGCCTTTGACTCGGCTCAGATGCTTTCGAACGGTGTTGAGCTCGGCAATGTTTGCGCCCGCGCCACTCAAGAACCGAGTGACTTCTAGTTTATCGGCGAGTGTGATTCCATCCACCGGCGCGGGCATCAGGGCGCTGCCACCACCAGAGATCAATGCGATACAAAGATCACGTGGCGTAGCACTGCCCACCAGCGACAAAATCTCGTCGGTCCCCCATACGCCCGTTTGAGTGGGCTCGTTTACCATGGCGGGGCGAGCCGGATGAAGCCGAATCGGTCCAGGCTCAGCCTCCATGCCTTCAGGAACATTCACAAAGCCCGTCACGGGCAACCAATCACCGACCGCCGCGGCCAACCCAGTCGCCATCGCCGTTCCCGCCTTGCCTGCCCCAACGACGATCACACGGTCAAAATCGCTGCGACGATACGAGTAGCCGCCGACGTTAAGATTTTCGCCTTGCACGACGACCTCGCGGCGGACCAGCGACTCGGCAAGAACCGAATCTAGCCCAGCGTTCCATATCTCGATTGCATGCGTTCGAGCCAGATTCACGTTGTATTCCTTCACGTTAGTTTGAATTTCCCAAGCCTGAACTTCCCGGGGAACTTTCCGGGGGCCACCCACCACAGTCGCCGCGTTCGGAAAGGCACGCTAAGTTGTTTACCATGACAAACACGCCCCCCGAATCCGCTGAAATTCCCGATCGCGACCAATTAGCATCGGAGTACTTCGAACTTCTGCCCTACGCACCCTATCCGGTGCAAGAAGAAGCGATGCTAGCGTATTTTACCGGGGATGTCGCATCGGGTGACCATGGCGTTCTAGTTTGTGCGCCGACGGGAACGGGAAAAACCATGATCGCCGAGGCGGCTGTTTACGAAGCCCTTCGGACCGGCACGCGGATGTATTACACGACGCCGTTGATCGCACTGACCGACCAAAAACTCGACGAACTTCGCGAATCCGCCGTCCGCTGGGGCTTCGCCGCCGACCAAGTTGGATTGGTGACCGGCAATCGATCGGTCAATCCCGATGCTCCCGTTTTGGTCGTCGTCGCAGAAATCTTGCTCAACCGACTTCTCAACCCGGAATCCTTTGATTTCACCAACGTCTCGTCCGTGGTGATGGACGAATTCCACTCGTTTAACGATCGTGAACGGGGTGTTGTCTGGGAACTAACGCTTGGGCTGTTGCCGTTGCACGTCCGCACGATGCTGTTGTCAGCCACGGTCGGTAACGCGATGGAGTTCACGTCTTGGCTGACGCGTGCTCACAAACGACGATTGCAGTTAGTGGTCGGCACCGAACGCAAAGTCCCACTGCAGTATTCGTGGGTTGACGACGAAATCCTGCCCGATTTCTCAGAACGGATTGCCGATGGCGACGAGATCGCACGGCGGACACCGGCGTTGATGTTTTGCTTTAGCCGATCACAGTGCTGGACC
>JBAUHR010000703.1:0-16323 GCA_049680385.1 Rubripirellula sp.
GGAAGGCGCTCTGCCGTCGGTTGTCGCTGGGCACTTGGCGGTCCCCATCTTTGCCGTCCCAACGAGTGTCGGCTACGGCGCATCGCTGGGTGGACTGACGCCGCTGTTAGGAATGTTATCCGCCTGCGCGGCGAACGTTGCCGTCGTCAACATCGATGCCGGATTCAAAGGCGGCTATCTGGCCGGCATGGTCGTTGCCCAGTTACGTCGCCTGAGATTCGACGTACCATCCTAGAACTTCATCAACCCATTAACGGCCCCCATCATGCCCACACCGCTTCGACCTCCGGTGCAGTTACTTGAGCGTCCCCAAGATGCTCACAAAGGCACCTTTGGCCGCGTACTGCTCGTTGGCGGTTCGCGTGGAATGAGCGGTTCGATCTCGCTGTCGTCGGTGGCGGCACTGAAGACAGGATCTGGGCTCGTTACCGCAGCCGTCCCAGACCGCTGCTTAGAAACGGTAGCGGCGTTTCACCCTTGTTTGATGACGGTCCCATTGCCTGACGACGAGAATGGTGCATTTTCAGTGGAGGCATCAATATCGCTTGCGGCGCGAATGGTAAGAGTCGATGCCGTTGGCGCAGGTCCAGGAATGACGACTGGCGATGGATCCGTACGGATCGTCGAGCGACTGATCGCTGCATCGCCCCTTCCCCGAGTGCTGGACGCTGACGCGATCAACGTGCTAGCGGAATTGAACTGGGCGGCGTCGGCAACCGCCGACGACACGGGGCCGCTCGTGCTGACGCCTCATCCGGGTGAACTCCAGCGACTGGTCGGCGTACCCGCCAGCAACCGGTCCGAGCAAATCGATGCAGCGGAGGAACTTTCGAATCAAACTGGCGCGGTGATCGTTGTCAAAGGAGGCCCGACTGTCGTGGTCGGGCTCGGCCAACGTTACACCAATGCGACGGGCAACCCCGGCATGGCGACGGCCGGGTCGGGCGACGTTTTGCCGGGCGTGGTCACATCCTTGCTGGGCCAAGGACTGTCCGCCTGGGACGCAGCCCGGCTTGCGGTTTGGATCCATGGACAAGCGGGTGACTTGGCGGCCGAACTGACCGGGCAAGCCGGATTGACGGCACTGGAGATATTACAGTGTTTGCCGCAAGCGGTCACCGATGCGCAGGCTAGAAGCATTTCGGTTGACGGCGCATAATTTGTACGGACCGGGACTCGCCGGCCACACTCCCCTGCCCTTCACCGCGATTTGCCCTTCTCGTGACGAATATCGTTCCGCTCGCCAACGTCACCGATGCCAACGACCAGGCTCGGCTGGCGCATCTTCGCGGAGGAGCCGTCTCGATCGGCAACTTTGACGGGGTCCACCGCGGCCACGCTGCCCTACTGAAACAACTGCGCAGCACAGCCGATCGCGTTGGCGGCCCAGCCGTCGCCATCGCGCTTGCCCCGCATCCAGCGGCCATTCTGAGACCCGACAAAGCCCCACCCAAGCTGACGTCGCTGGAACGGCGAGCCGAACGGATGGCTGATCTAGGTGTCGACGCACTGGTGATTTGCGACACCCGAGGCGGATTATTGAAACTGTCTGCCCAGCAGTTCTATGACGCTCTGATACGCCAAACGCTCGATGCGAAGGCCGTCATTGAGGGGCCAAACTTCTTTTTCGGCCGCGGCCGAGAAGGCGACATCGCCGCATTAGGGCAAATGTGCCAGGCCGATCAAACCGAACTGCAGATCGCGCTGCCAACGACCATGGCTGGCGAAATGATCAGCAGCACGCGGATCCGCAACTGCCTTGCCCAAGGTGAATTGGCAACCGCGAATCAATTACTGGGTACGGATTACCGCATCAATGGCCAAGTGGTCAGCGGATCTCGCCGCGGCAGAACGATTGGGTTTCCGACCGCGAACCTGGAATCAATCGAAACTGTGATACCGGCAGTCGGCGTCTACGGCGGCCGAGTTCGAATTGGTAATCAACGGCACCTCGCGGCAATCCACATTGGCCCCAACCCAACTTTCAACGAAGACGGTGATGTGAAGGTCGAAGTGCACGTGATCGATTACGATGGCGACCTGTATGGCCAAACACTAACCGTAGATTTCGCCACCCATGTGCGAGGTATCACGAAGTTCGATTCGCCAAAACAACTAGCTGAGCAACTTGGGCGAGACATCCAAACCATTCGTGACCAACTTGCCCAACGCTAACCCTCGCCTCTCTGGCCCACCACACATCCGCTTTCAGTAGCCCAACCAGGATTTGAATTTCATGAGCGTCAACTGGAAAGCGTTCACTCAACAGATCAGCCATTACCAATCGTTCGTTTTGGTCAGCCACATTCGCCCCGATTGCGATGCACTTGGCAGCGAACTTGGGATGGCCGAAGTGCTGCGGACGATCGGAAAAACGGTCCGCATCATCAACGCCCACCGAACTCCAGCGGCGCTGAACTTCTTGGATCCCGCCGAATCCATCGAAGTACTTGGTGATCACGTCGAGCCCGAAGACATCTCGTGCGACTGCATCATGATCCTGGACACTAGCGCTTGGGCACAGCTTGGCGACATGGGCGACGTCATCCGAGCGGCGACGTGCGACAAGATCGTGCTGGATCACCACATCGGCGAAGACGCCCTGAACGCGACGATGTACAAGGACTACCAAGCCGAGGCGACCGGCCACTTGGTTGTGCAAGCCGCCGATGCGCTCGGTGTGCCAATCACGCGTTCAATGGGCATGCCACTGTTCGCCGCGATTGCGACCGACACCGGTTGGTTTCGCTTTCCAAGTGTGACCGCAGAAACGTACCGCGTGATCGGGCGACTGATCGATGCGGGCGTCGTGCCCAGCGAAATCTATGGCGACCTGTATGAACGCGACACGATCGGCCGACTGAAACTGCGCGGAACGATTCTGTCGCGCACCGAAGCCGAGCTAGACGGCAAGCTGATGCACACGTACGTCAAGAAAGAAGACTTTGCCGCCTGCGGTGCCATGCCCAATGACACCGAAGACGCCATCAACCTGACGCTGGCCGTGCAAGGCGCGCAAGCCGCCGTGATCTTTGTCGAACAACTCAAAGGCGGATTCAAACTCAGCTTCCGCAGCCGCTGCGAAATGGACAGCAACGAAGTCGCCCAGTTGTTCGGCGGCGGCGGCCACAAAGCCGCCGCAGGCGCCTTCGTCGAAGGCACTCTGGAAGAAGTCCAAAGCCGAGTCCTACCCGCCGTCCGTAAGGCAGTCCAAGGCGAAACGTTTTAGGAATCCGACAAATCTTTTCCTGATTCAATTTCGCGGATCGGAGTTTTCTTTAAGAACTGCTTTGCAGTTCGTATCCACGCGAACGGAGTCGCGGGTCCACATCGGGTCCCCCGTCATGCCCCTGCGGCTCCGCTGGCAGGGTGCACGAACGACTCGCAGTCCACCAAACGCTTCTGACCTCTTGCCATTAAAGATGGCACCAAGCGGAGTCTGCAGAGAACCGAGTCTCGCCCCTCGAGTTCAATGGATCCGCTGTCTTCAGGTTTCAGCTTATTTCCCTGTTACCTGCAACCTGTTACCTGCAACCTGTCACCTACCTCCTGACACCTCCTGCAAAAAGAAGCTAGTCATTTCCCAGCCATCCTCGGTCGTCGTGATGTAGCTGGCCGCTTCGGGCAACAGATGCTCGATCTCGGTCAGTGGCGGCAATTTGGTGGCGTCCATCAAATCGGGTTCATCGCTGTCCGCGTCCTCGAACGCGCGACGAATCAGGGACGCGATCAATGTATCGCTTTCCTTCAATCGGTTCTGACGCAGCAACTGGTACTTCACTCGCAGCGACAACTTCGTGCGAACAAATCGGTCCAGGGCAACCGGGTCAGCCTTCAACTGTTTCATCGCGTCCGAGATCGCGATGACGCGAGGCTGGCTGCCGAATCCGCCGGGCGTGCCCTGTTGAATTCGCTTGGCCGTTTCCACCAAGAATTCAGGATGGCTTGAAAACATCAAGTACGGCGCATCCGACCCAGGGCCCTTTTCGACCAGCGCGATCGCCCAGTGATCGAGCAACGGCGGTGGCTCGTCAGTTTCTTCCTCTTCTTCGATTGCCAAATCACCAAACAACTCGGCATCAAAATCGTCTGTGCCCTCGCCACGTTGAACACGCCAAATTTCGAGACCCGGCAACGCATCCATTTGGCTGGCATCCGGTTCGACTTCCATCGCTTTGCGAATCGCTAACTTGATAGCCGCCGCATCAGAAACGCGAATCGCAACCAACATGCGGTCTGAATTGATGTCGGCCGGCAAGGTGTTGTCGGTAATCAGCAGCACGTGGTTGTCCAAGTTCGGCAGCACGTTCTTTTCAATATCGATTTGCGGCCCGTCTTCGTCTTCACGAATGCCGTCGATGATGTCGCGGAAGATCGCGTCACCAAACGCTTCGTTGACCAGCGATTCGGCGGCCCAAAACGCTTCTTCGATTTTGACGTTCAGGCGATTCACCGTTGCCACATCGTCACCAATCCAAGTCGGCAACGGCTTGGCGGGCTCGTTGGGAAACTGCAACATTCGCGCGGCCATTTCGTATTTGTCAGGTTTGCCGGTGACGCCTGGCGCCCAGACGAATCCCTTGTGCAAAATGTCGAACGGGTCGCCCGCCATGATGGCGATTCCGCCGACACCCTTGATCGCCTCGAAACCCTGGTTCTGCAACAGCTTAAGAACGTCGACTTGATTGCCTCGATCAATGTCAAGCGACTCGCGAACGATACGTCCCATTTGAAACGGGCGTGCGAACCATTCAATCGCGACGATTCCGCCGTTGGCCGTCGCTGGGCCTCGGATCGCTCGCGCCGACTGCGTCAACACCGTGCGAAAATCTTCCGCCGCGCTGATCGATGGGCCCTTAGGTGCACCGGCGATCGCATCTAACAAATCCGTGACGACCGAATCGCGATCAGCCGTAATCAAGCGCGAACCGCTAAGCGTGATCGCAATCTGTTCAACTTTCAGTTGTCCTGGTTTGGGCTTGGTGTTGTAAACGCGAACGGTCTCGCCGCGGTGCTGGGCATCGGTGCGAATCCAACCACCGGCTTTCAGGTCTGTGTCCAACGTCGCCATCACTTGATCCGCCTTCGCTTTGCGGCCGCGAATGTCGGCGACGACACAAATAGCGAAGGGGCGTCGCTTGTCATTTTCGAATGGCAACCACGCAAACACAGCTTCGCCCGAACCGATCTCGTAGAGATCTTCCAGCTTCAAACCGATTTTATTGTCGAGCGATTGCAGATAGTCTTTCGCGCGATCACGCTGCGCATCGACGAATGGCTTCATCGACGGATGCTCGATCAATTGGCCCGCATTGGTGGATTTCCAAGCGGTGCAGAATTTTGGCAAGTCCGGAACCCGAACCAGGCCCGCAACGGTTTCCGGCAACAACTCGATCGCCGGTTGATAGGCGACTGCATCTTGACCGATAGCATCGCGGGAAGGGACCAACAGCGACGCAGCCATCAGGACGACAGCGATCGAGTGACGAGAGAAAAAAGCCGCCAAGCCGACAGGGCAACCAAGCGAAAAACCAATCAGGGTGAACATTCAAATTCCGGTGCTTTAGATAATATTTGTCGATTTGATCGCACCCTCGGGAACGACCGCATCGACCCGTATGTTATCGAACTCGTTTTGTTGCCGAAACGGCGGCTTTGGCCCAAAGCGACGACTTCGAGTACATTTCGCCGACTCCGTTTCGTCGGTTACATTCCTCGTTCTCGATCGCTTGTCGCGGTCAAGAACCCCCGTTTCGGCCATTCCCCCGATTTCCCCAGCATTCTCGATCCACAGGACCCCCCACGTGTCGGTCAATCTTCCCAATGTGCTCGCCTCTCGTTACGCCAGCGAGGCGATGGTCAAAATTTGGTCTCCGGCCGGAAAAGTCGTCCTGGAACGCGAGTTTTGGATCTCGGTCATGGAAGCTCAGTCCGATTTGGGCGTTCCGATCCCGCCAGGCGTCATCGACGCCTATCGCGCCGTCGTTGAAAACGTCGACCTGGGATCCATCGACGCACGCGAACGAGTCACCAAGCACGACGTCAAAGCTCGCATTGAAGAGTTCAACGCCCTGGCCGGACACGAGCACATCCACAAGGGCATGACGTCTCGCGATTTGACCGAAAATGTCGAGCAACTGCAGATCCGTACCGCATTATTGCTGGTCCGCGATCGCACGATTGCGGCGTTGGGCTTGGTGGCCGAACGAGCAGCCGATTTTGCCGAACTCGCAATTGCCGGCCGCAGCCACAATGTCCCGGCGCAAGTCACCACGATCGGCAAGCGAATTGCGTCAATTGGCGAAGAACTGCTAGCTGGGCTGGGACGCATCGAAGACTTGCTGACGCGGTATCCGCTGCGTGGGATCAAGGGCCCCGTCGGAACTCAGCAAGACATGCTGGACCTGTTTGAAGGCGACGCATCAAAACTCTCCTCGCTTGACCAGCGCATTGCCGAACGGCTCGAATTTGGCAGCTACTTTGATTCCGTCGGCCAGGTCTATCCTCGATCACTCGACTTTGATGTTGTGACGTCGTTGGCTCAGCTCTCATCCGGCCCCGCCAACTTTGCTCGCACGTTGCGATTGATGGCGGGCGCCGAGCTAGCGACCGAAGGATTCAAACCTGGACAAGTTGGCTCGTCCGCGATGCCGCACAAAATGAACGCACGTTCGGCTGAACGAATCGATGGTTTTTCAGTGATCCTGCGCGGGTACGTTTCGATGGTCGGTGGACTGATCGGCGACCAGTGGAACGAAGGCGATGTCAGTTGCAGCGTGGTCCGACGCGTTGCGATTCCCGATGCATTCTTGGCGATCGATGGGCAAATGGAAACGTTTCTAACTGTGTTGGTCGATTTCGGTGTGTACCCCGCCGTGATTGGTCGAGAAATGAAACGCTACTTGCCGTTCCTGGCAACTACCAAGATCTTGGTTGCGGCAATCAAAGCCGGTGTTGGCCGCGAAACAGCACACGAAGCCATCAAAGAACACGCCGTCGCCGCTGCATTGGCGATGCGAGAACAAGGTGGCGACGAAAACGACTTGATCGATCGATTGGCAGCGGACGCAAGAATTCCGATGGACCACGCGACACTGACGGCTGTGATTGGCGCCCCCGCCGAATTCGTCGGCAACGCACCGGCACAAGTCGCCACCGTCGTCACCAAGATTGAATCGATCGTCAAGCAACATCCCGACGCGGCAAAATATCGCCCTGGCGCGATCCTGTAATTCGCGGCGGAATCCGATCTTGATTCACTCGACTCGGCTCGGTTCGTGAGTTTCGAACCGAGTCAGGCGGCTCTGCCGAATCGCCTTCATCGCCTTGCAAGCGCGATCGTAAAGTACCTTTTGTGATCGCACCTTTTCATCATCAGTCTGGGTACGCTTATACGCCCCGTTTGACTGCATGACCCAAGCGTTGGCAGTGTCCTTGAAATAAGTTTCCAGCATCTCTTGAAGCTTCTTTCGCGAATCTTCGTCATCAACGGGTACCAACAACTCGACCCGTCGATCCAAGTTGCGAGGCATCCAGTCGGCACTGCTGATGTAGACTTCGCGATCACCCCCGTGCCGAAACATGATCACTCGCGCGTGTTCCAAATAGCGGTCAACGATCGAAACCACCTTGATCGAATCACTGAGCCCTTTGACGCCTGGTTTCAAACAGCAGACGCCGCGAATATTCAGCAAAATTTTCACACCGGCTTGGCTTGCCCGATACAGCGAGTCAATGATCTGCGTATCAACCAACGCGTTCAGCTTCGCAACAATCTCACCTCGCTGACCGGACTGTGCCCGCAGCGTTTCACTTTCAATCAGTTCGACCAATCGGCTGCGCAGCGTGATGGGGGCAGAGGCCAGATGCTGTAACTGCTGTGGCTGGCTCGCACCGGTCACACAATTGAAGAACGAAGTGGCATCGATGCCCAGCTCTTCATTGCACGTCAACAACGATACATCGCCATACAAATCGGCAGTGACTTCGTTGTAATTTCCAGTCCCAAAGTGCATGTATCGCACGATCCCCTGCGGCTCGCGACGAACAATGATGCAAACTTTGGCGTGCGTTTTCAGGCCTCGAATGCCATAGATCACCTGCACCCCTGCCTGTTCCATCTCGCGCGCCCATTCGATGTTCCGAGCCTCATCGAATCTCGCTTTCAATTCCACAATCACCGAAACGTATTTGCCGTGCTCGGCGGCGCGCATCAGTGCCGCGACGATGGGACTATTGCGGCTGGTCCGGTACAGCACTTGCTTGATCGCCAGCACATCCGGGTCGTTAGCCGCCTCTTCGATCAAACGAACGACCGGATCAAATTTTTCGTACGGGTGAATCATCAACAAATCGCCTGCTGCGATCGTCGTGAACATCGATTCAGCAGGATCAATGTTGGGCGACCCCTGGGCCAACCAAGCCTCGTCGCGCAAAGCATCGAAACCTTCCAAGCCGTGAAGCGTGAACAGGTAAGTCAAATCGAGTGGGCCGTCGATCGCGAACAAATCATCGCCACGAAGCTCCATCTTCTCGGACAAGAAAGCCAACATCGAATCACTTGCACCCGCGGTGTACTCCAACCGCACTGGTCGTGATTGCCGACGGCTTTCGAGAACGTCTTCCATGCCAACCATCAAGTCAGCGGCGGAATCTTCTCGCAATTCGACGTCAGCATTTCGAGTCAACCGAAACGAGATGCACTCTTGGACTTCACGACCAGGAAAGAAGTCGTCGATATAGTGTTTGACCAATTCCTCAAGCAACACATAGGCATGCCCGCGGTCACTTGGCATCGGCATCATCCGCGGCAGGGTTCGCCCCAGCGGAATGACCACAAAATCAGTTCCCAGTTCTTCGTTGTCGGACGTTGCATCACTTGAAGCGTTACCGCCCTGCGACTGAGGTCTCAATCGAGTGGACTCTTTCGGATCCGACTTGAGTGCCGCACAGACATGCAGCCCTAACCCCTGCAACAGTGGGAACGGTCGCTCGGCAAAAATGGCTTGCGGTGAAAGCACTGCAAAGACATCGCTTTGAAAACGAGTGTCCGCGGCTTCACTGCAACGATCGCTACAAGAATTCAAATCAACGCGATGAATGTCGGCTTCGGCCAAACGTGGCTCCAACGTTTCTCGCAAAACCTGGTACTGGCGATTGACGATGGACTTGCAACGACTGGCGACCGCCTGCAACTGCTCGGCAACCGACATCCCGGACGGATCACTGACCATCGAATTACGTTGATATTGCATCTTCAACGAACCGACGCGGACCATCATAAACTCGTCCATGTTCGAGCTTGTGATGGCCAAGAACTTGGCTCGTTCTAACAACGGCAGCGACGGATCGGCCGCCTGATCGAGTACCCGCTGGTTGAATTCCAACCAACTCAATTCTCGATTGATGAAACGGTCCGCGGGCAGCTCTTTGGGAGCCCGCTTTTGAGTACGTTTCTTACCAGCAGATGACTTGGACGACATAAGTAGAACAGGTGTAAGGTTGTGAATCGAGAACGGAGAGACGATGACTTGCACTGCTGTAAAGCAGCGAATTCTATTCTCCGCTGTCTTCCTGTGGTGCGGTTATTTCGACGTCAACGGATCCAATTTCAACCGAATCGACATCGACTTTCTCGGTCCCCAACAACGTCCGGAACATCTTCGGATAGAAGTCTTCGCCGTAACTCATTTCGCCTCCTTGATGGCCGACCAAACCCGAAATCGCGGCGCACACCAGCAAGCCGAACTTCCAAACAAAGTTCATCTTTGGCCGATCACCACGCAGCGACAAAAGCGCCACGATCGCGAAGCCAACCGATAAAATCGAAACGATCACTCCGCTCCAGCGGTGCCAGAAAATTTCGCGGTCCATCATCTCGGCATCAAATCGATTCCACGATCCATAACCTTGTTCGGTCGCGAAGGACCATCCCATCAAGGTTGCACTGACGGCTGTTACAGAACCGAACAGCAAACATGCCAACGGAATCTGAGTTCCCAGCGCAGGCCACTTCCATCCCAAGACCACGAAGGCGGCACCGAACATCAACAGTGCAATCGGAAAGTGAACGGTCGCCGGGTGCAAGAAACCTTGCGCTGCCCAGACTCGATCGAACAAACTTTTTGGCGCTGGCGCCGCGACGGCGTCCACCGAATCGGCGACCTCGGAACCGTCCATCATGAAGTCTTCGGGCCAATCGGCGCCTTCGTTGATCCAAACCTTGACCAGTGCCAACTCGCTTGCTGAGAGCGGACCACCATGCGAACGCGGCGGCATCAGCATGTCGTCGTCATCGATCGTCAGATAGTCGACGTACAACGTGCTGGAATCGGCGTCCTCGGGTTCCAAGTAGTCCAACATCATTTCCCGATCGTCGACGCGAAAGTCGTTCTTTGCGTCTTCAGGACCGTGACATTCCAAGCAATGCTTTCGCAGCAACGGCGCGATGTCGCGTCCAAATTGCACCAAGTGACCGTTCTCATCAAGCGGCGTCGATTCATCAGCGTCGACGACGACGATGTCGACGTCCAGGTCAACGTCCAGCACCACGGCGGCGTCCTGGGCTGACGCGATGGTCGCCCTACCCTGCCCTGCGACAGTCACGGTGAATGCGACCAGACATCCAAGCAAGGAACGTGCCATGCCAGTGTTAAGGCGATGATGAAACATAGAGAAGTCTCCGTTGGCGTCTGAGGTTCGCCAGTGAGTTCAAGGGCGGGGATCAGCAATCGATCCTTGCCGTTTCCAAAACGACAACGTGCTGATGCGAAACCGCTTGGCTACCAGGGATTCCGCGGTGCCATTGTCGTCCGACCGGGCCAGACTTTCCAGGCCACAGGGTTCCAGGCCAGGGCAACTCACTTGTTCAAAATACACAAATTAGCCGCCACGCGCTAGCGTCCGGTTTCCGGGAACCGCGTGCTAGCGCACAGCGGCTGATCTACCCAGCTTAAAAAAGTGAGTCGCCCTGGGTTCCAGGCCACAGGGTTCCAGGGCGTAGGGTTCAAGGGCGCAGGGCTGAAAGGTGGAGATCGGCACAACCAGCCAGATATGCCGGCTCATTGTCGTGATTGCTTCCGGCGTGCTTTTCTCGAAAACGCCCGCCGGAGGCGGGTGGCGACGATACCATGCAGTTAAATCCGGGCGATCTTCGAGCGTTCAACGGCCAATCATTGCGAACACCAACTGGCGTTAAATCGACAAACCGCCCGACGAGTGTCGCTATTTAAATCCCCAGCCGCGATGGACAGGCTAGACCGCGATGCCCGAGAAAGCTTTCCCAAGCCCCAATTGGGCGATCTCACGTTTAACGTCTTCGCTGGTCGGCGACTCCAATGTCTCGGCGACTTCATCGGCGATCAATTGAGCGAACAAGGTCCTGGCCTCGGCCAAGGTTTTCTGCACTGCCTCTTCGTCGATCTTCAACCCCGATTCGGACGCGATTTGCAAAACCAACATCGCTGGCGTCGCAGGCGTGCTTTTCGTCGCACCGTGCAGCACCGTGTAGACCGGTGATTCAGGACTGGCGTGTTCCTGGCGTTCGAGCGATCGCCAGGCCCGTTCAAGCAAACCCTCGCGCCACAGCGTCAGCCACTGTTTTGATTCCAGCGTGATGCTTTCCAAATCCAAAGTCGGTCGATCGCCTTCGGGCAACTCTGCCACCGCCGACTTGGCGGCCGAACGAATGCCCCGCAACAAAAAATCTCGCAACCGGCCTCGCTTGTGTTCGCCAAACCCAACGGACACCAGATGCCCTAACAACAACTTCAATGCTTCATCCGCTAGATCGCTGGACCCTAAAATGGTCGTCAACTGGCGGCGCATCGGCGAAAGATACCGCAGCACGAAACCAGCCGCGCTATCCGCTTGCGTCCACGGGTGCGACGATCGCACCAAGTTGATCGAACTTTTGCGTCCGATTTCAGAAGAAGTCAGGTCAGCCATTCGGTTAAGTTTAACCCGCCAGATCGATCAAGTGTGAAGCCAAACGGCTACGAAAAACGGTGGAACAGACGGTAGTGATGGCCAGCCGAGCCATCCCATCATTGACGCTGTCGGATCGCCAGCCCCGGCGACTCGGACGGGCGCCCCTCTTTGGATCGAAAGTAGGTTCGTTTGGCCGATCGGCTCTGACGCACCAAGGCAATCGTGACTTGGTCGCCAGGCACCGCCCGTAGAAAATCGTCCAGAGCGGCTCCGGATATTCTGATCTGATCGGCTTGGTCTTTCAAATGGTTATCTCGGTTCGAAAACCGCACCGAACCTAAGAACGTCTGACCTGCGACACCACTGCGCAGGGGCGACTGATTCCAAGTCAAATGCCCTGGACCAATCTCAACCCAATCGGCTTCCAAACCTTGGACGATCCCGTAGGCAGCAACTTCATTTTCAGCCTCGATTTCTCCGTGCTGCGCGACAGTCAACAACAGAATGGCTCGATCGATCTTCTTGCGGTCGAACTTGTATTCTTCCAAATCAAATCGCAAATAGATGTGTTCGTGTACCACGGCGCTGCCGCCTGACCCCAGAAACCCTTGAACGGTATGTCGCTGGCCAAACGACTCGTCGGATGTGCTGCTGACATACGTATCGGCTCCACGCCCACCAGCCGTCCGAAGCACTTGATAGCCCTGCAATTCGCTGGTCATTACGTTCTCGTCGACGGCCAAGGTCGATTCCGTTTTCCCGACCACCGTACCGCCAGGCGTTTGCAGTTCGAAAACGATTTCGTATTCAGCCGGTTCCATGCGGTCAGTCAAAATCTGAATTTCGAACTCGTCGGATTCCCCTGGCTGCGGAAGCGAGTTGGCAGTGAATTTGCGTGGAAAGATTGGTGCTTTCAGCCGCTTGCCATTCGGCGGCACCAAGTAAGTCACCAATTGGACCACCAAAGCAGCACCGGCGTTTTGTTGTTTAGGGTCATCACCATCACCGCTGGCGCGATTGACCAAACGCATTTTGAAACTCGCTGCTTCACCACCAATCACACGCGACGAACTTGCAACCACCGGCGAAAGTTCAAGCGACGCTAGCGACGCCGCCGTAATCACAGCCGGCTTGGCGGGAACCGCGTCGATGCGACTGCGGCTGGCGCCGGAACGATTCACATCTGGTTTAACCGGATGCGGTACGCTTGCGACTCGATCGGGGCTTGCGAACCACGCGACCATGATCGCCAACACAAGCAGTCCCGCGACGGAATAGACCCACCAAGGAATCGAGCGAACCTTCGACGCTACTTCGGCGCGAGTACGCGAAACTGGCGACTCGGTCGTCTTGGCTTTGCCGGTCGCGGCTGGCTCGACCACGATTTGCATCGCGGCTTGATGCTTGGCCAGACAGCGTTGTTCACATTCATCGATCAGCGTGACCAACTGGGCCGCCGAACTAGGACGATCACGAGCTTCCTTTGACAAAAGCCGCTCGATCAATTCACACAGCGGAGCCGGCGTCTGAGGCGCGACGGTCGCAAGCGGCACGAAGTCCTGACAGATGATGGCGATCAGTTGCCCCGTCATCGTGTCCGACCTAAGCGGAAGTTTCCCGCTTAACATCTGATACAGCATGACGCCAAGCGAATACAAATCAGTCCGGTCGTCGACCGGTTCGTTGCGAGCCTGTTCGGGCGACAAGTATCCGGGACTGCCAACGACGCTGCCGCGTGGCGTTAAATGATCCGTTCCGGCGACCGCTAAACCAAAGTCCAAGATTTTGGCGCGACCACTTGGTTCTTCCAACCAAATGTTGGCAGGCTTGATATCGCGGTGATAGATGCCGCAGGCATGGGCAGCGTCCAAGCCCATCGCAACCTCGCGAGCGATGCGAATGACATCCAAGTAATCGAACAACTTGCCGGCAGCCTTGTTCGCTTTGATTTTCTCGAAAAGGGATTGCCCTTTCAACAGTTCCATCGCCAAGAACGGCATGCCTCGATGGACGCCAACCTCGAAGATCGTCGCCACGTTGTCGTGGTGAACCGCAGCCATCGATCGAGCTTCCTCGACGAACCGTTTGCGGCTGCCCGAGGTGCCGGCGAACTTCTTGTTCATCATCTTTACGGCGACGGTTCGCTTTAGCCGCCCATCGGTGGCCCGAAACACCTCGCCCATCCCGCCTTTGCCCAGCACCCCGACAATTCGGTACGGGCCCAACCGACCTAGCTCGCCCGCGCGGGTCGGAGGATCCAGGAATTCGTAGGCGGTTTTATCGGTACTCATATTTCATGCAAACCTAAACACTGGTCGCCCTAGATTCAACGCTGTACACCGCAACTATCCCGCAAATACCGGGGCCGCCGACCGGTTAATTGACACCGGCGAGACTCCATTTGGTGGTCCGGGGATTGCCAACCTACGGACTTTGCCGCCATCCTTTGACAGCGGGCGTGCAACTGCACCCTGCTCTAGATCCTCCCAAACCGTCTCCCGAACCCACGCACCGCCGAGCCGATCCCGTGAATCGTACCCCCGTTGCCGACCTGACCGATGGTCAACCGATCGACCAAGTCTTCCGGGCCGCCGACAAACAACTGAGGGTCAACCGCCAAGGCGGAAAGTACATCTTGATGCGTCTTTCCGACAAATCAGGCGTGATCGCAGCGATGATGTGGAACGTGGACGAAACCATGTTCGAATCGTTCGATCGCGGCGGCTATGTCCATTGCCACGGACGAACGCAAATCCACAACGGTGCCCTACAACTGATTGTGACCGAAATCAAATCGATCGACGAATCCGAAGTCGACGTGGAAGATTTTGAACGGTTCGATGCGAATGAATCCGACCGCTTGATGACTCGCCTAGGCGAGATCCTTCGGGGATTGCGAAACGCACCGCTGCGGAAACTTGCCGAGGTCTACTTGGCCGATGAAGAATTTGTCGCTCGATTCAAGAAAGCGGCCGCCGCCGTATCCAATCACCACGCGTTCCCAGGCGGCTTGCTGCGGCACACGGTCGACATGATGGAACTTTGCCAATTGGTCGGACCGCGGTACCCGCAACTGGACGCTGACTTGCTGACGTTCGGCGCGTTCCTGCATGACCTTGGCAAAATCGAAGAACTTTCCTGCGACGGCGAGATCTCGTACACCGATCGCGGGCAACTGGTCGGCCATATCGTGATTGGCGTCCAAATGCTCGGCGAAAAAATCGCTGACTTCGAAAAGAACGGCGAAGCGTTTCCTGCCGAACTGCGTTTGCACTTGGAACACATGGTCGTCAGCCATCATGGGCAAATTGAATTCGGAAGCCCCAAGCTTCCAGTGATGCTGGAATCCGTCACGCTACATAACATCGATAACCTGGATGCAAAATTATGGTCTTACACCGCAGCGATCCAAACCGATGTTTCGGGTGACGGAAACTGGACAAACTACACGCCGTCGATCGGTCGCAAGTTGTGGAAAAAGCAAAGCTAGCACCTGACGAATCAAGGAAAGCGAATGAACCACCCCCTTCCCGCCGTCGTCCTGCTTTCGGGCGGCCTGGACAGCGCCACCTGCCTTGCGATCGCGCGTGACAATGGATTCACGCCCCACGCAATCAGCTTCCGATATGGCCAACGACACGACTACGAACTTGACCGTGCGGTCCGCTTAGCAAACGACCTGCAAGCTGCCTCGCACCGGATCGTCGATATCGATCTTGCCCAGTTCGGCGGTTCGGCCCTGACCGACGCTAAGATCCCGGTCCCCAAAGCAGACTCGGTCGCCGAAATGGGCAGCAGCATTCCAGTCACCTACGTGCCGGCGCGCAACACGGTCTTTCTATCGCTGGCGCTGGCGTTTGCTGAAACCATTCAAGCACGCGACATCTTCATCGGCGTCAACGCGCTCGACTACAGCGGCTATCCCGATTGCCGTCCCGAATTCATCGCCGCCTATGAAGCGATGGCCAACTTGGCAACCAAAGCATCAGTGGAAAACCCTCGCCGCTTGACCATTCACACGCCCCTGATTGATTTAACCAAAGGCCAGATCATTCAAACGGGTGTCTCGCTGGGCGTCGACTACGCAGCCACGCTTTCGTGTTATGACCCGGCCGGCGGAGGCAGCCCGTGCGGCCACTGTGACGCTTGCCTGCTGCGTGCGAAAGGCTTCGCCGAAAACGGCATGACGGATCCAGCAATCTAGTGGTCCGTGTCAACTCAAGTTTCGGGTAGGCAGATCAAAGTAGGGCCGTTTCCCACCGGCCAATCCGTTGATCCGAGCGGCCGGTGGGAACCTTGTCCTTACCCACAAGTCTGAGGGTTAATTTCGACGGAGTATTTGCTCTGCGTCAAGGAGTGATTTCATTTTCTGATGTCCTCGCCATATCGTTTGCC
>JBAUHR010000704.1:0-4608 GCA_049680385.1 Rubripirellula sp.
CGGGCAAGATACTTTCGAATTGCAGAACACCCATTTCTGCTGGTCCGCACCGGCCGTAAACACAAAATCCGCTTGACTTAGCAACTTCGATTGCAGCGTTTCCAGTGGTGGTTCCAACCCGCTCATGTCCAGTAGCCACAACCGATCCGCGCGGCGCAGAAGTAGCTGATCCGAATTGGTCAGCGGAATCACCGCATCCCACAAACCAAGTGCGCTAACCGCATGCACGCGAGATGTTTCGAGTCGGGAATCGTCGGCGTCCGCGGCCTCGCTCGCAGTCGCGGCAATCAGTCCAGCGGTGACCATCAAGGCGACCGCACCCCATTGAAGAGTTCGTTCTTGAAACATGATTGTGTTGATCACGTAGTGACTAGGTACGGTAAAACGCAAAGGCATTGAACGCTTCATGATACAGTGACACTTGGCAATCTTGGCGACCGAAGCCTGACACACTTCGTTGACGCACTGAGATTCAGCGCGACCGGGAAGCTATAATTGCACCGACACCTACCCACCTCCATGAGACACAACCATGCGAAGATGTTTTGCAGCGATGATGATGTTCGGGCTACTCGTGTCCTGCGGTCTAACCGCCTCTGCCGAGGATGAACCGGGATTCGTTTCCCTGTTCAACGGCAAGGACATCGATGGCTGGGTCAAACGTGGCGGGTCCGCACAGTACTCTGTCCAGGACGGTACGATTGTTGGCAAGTGCGTTCCCAACACTCCGGGCAACACGTTTTTGTGTTCGGAACAGGAATTTGGAAATTTCGTCATTAAGCTGCAGTACAAGTTTCTTGAACCTGGAAATTCGGGGATTCAATTTCGATCTGCAGCGCGGCCCGAGGGGGATGGTGAGCGTGTCTTCGGCTATCAGTGCGAAATGACTCCGGGAGGCGACTCGACAGGCCGCATCTACGACGAAGGACGCCGTGGTCACAAACATGGCATGATTTGGTTGGACGCACACACACCGCAGGATCGTCTCGATGCTGCTCAGGCGAGTTGCCGTGTTGGTGAGTGGAACGACATCGAAATTCAGTGTGTCGGGCCGTCGATCAAGACTTGGCTCAACGGCAAACTCGTCGTCGATATGTTCGACAGCTTTTCGATGAAAGGATTTTTTGGGCTGCAGATTCATGCAGGGAAATCCGGCAGCGTCGCGTGGAAGAACATTCGCGTGAAGGACCTGGGCGAGAGCAAGTGGGAACCATTCTTTGTCAAGGGCAACGACGGCGGTTACCGACTTGCGGATGCAAAGTTCGTGTTGCCTCAAGAATGGTCGTTCACCGAAGACGGTGTGCTGCACGGCGTCCATTCCAAAAGTGAAGGCAAGGACGGGCTCGTCATCTCGACGAAGAATTACGACAACTTCATCGCTCGCGTCACGTATCGGATGCACGGCGGAAACAGTGCGTTGTATTTCCGCGCCGAAGAAACGAGTGCCCCTTGGGTTCTGCGCGGATTTCAGAATGAAATTGCCAACAACGGCAAGGACTCGGCGCTTTGGCATACAGCGGGCATCGTGGACGGCAAGACGATCCCCGGTCGAGGGTGGATCGTCAATAATGATGAGCTCATCGAAAAGGTTCGCAACAAGAACGACCAGTGGAACACCACCTGTACCGCTGCGCATGGCGACCGTTTGGTCCAAACGCTCAATGGATTTTGCACGTCGGATATCGTCGATCAAGAATGTGAAAAGACGGGCAAGCTAGGTCTGCAGATGCATGGTGGAACTGACTGCGAAATGTTCTTCAAGGATTTCGAAGTCATGCCGATCACCGCCGACATGACGAAACTGATCCAGCGGGATGGCGATTGATCGTAACGCTAAGCGACGACGATCGATGACGACATGGAAGTCCGGAAACGGCTAGATTGGAAGGCATGCGTTGTGCTTTCATTCCGTTTCTTTTATGCCGGTGGGTCGATGCGCGTTGTCTTGGCCGAAAAGCCCTCGGTTGCTCGTGATTTGGCATCGCATTTGAAGGCCCATTCGCGACGTGATGGGTACCTCGAAGGCGGTGGATACCAGGTCACTTGGGCGTTTGGGCATCTTGTTGAGTTGAAAGAGCCTGGTGAATATGACCCGGCGCTTAAACGCTGGTCTTTGGATTCACTGCCGTTTGTGCCCGACGAATTTCAGTTGCGTTTGCGCGGTGACGACGGTGCGAAAAAACAGTTCGCGATCATCAAGGGTTTGTTCCGAAAAGCCGATTCGCTAATCTGTGCGACGGATGCCGGCCGCGAAGGCGAACTGATTTTTCGCTACATCCAAACACTCGCGGGAGCCACGCGAAAGCCGGCGCAACGGCTGTGGCTCAGTTCGCTGACGCCATCCGCCATCGCCCACGCATTCGGATCGATTCGTCCGCTTTCGGACTACGACAATTTGTATGCGGCTGCGAAATGCCGCAGCCAAGCCGACTGGGTGGTGGGGTTAAACGCCACCAGAAATTACACCGTTCGCTACCGATCGACCGACGAATCGGATTCCTCGTCCGGCGATCTGGCTGGCAAACGGTCAGACAATCGTCGTTCAGGTTTGCTGTGGAGTTTGGGGCGCGTTCAGACTCCCGTGCTGGCGATGATTGTCCGCCGCGACGATGAAATTCGCACATTTGTCGCCGAACCGTTTTGGGAGTTGTTGACGAAATACCGTGATGTGCAGTTTCGTTATACAGGCGACCGTTTCGACAACGAACCGCAGGCCGAGGAAATGCGGAGAGCGTCCGCACAGGTTCCACTGGTCATCAACAAGGTTACCGGTCGCTCGGAAAAATCGCTGCCGCCGCAACTGTTCGATCTGACGGAACTGCAGCGCGAGATGAATCGCCGTTATGGAATCTCTGCCGCCGATACATTATCGGCGGCTCAGTCGCTTTACGAATCGAAACTGATTACGTATCCGCGGACCGATTCTCGCTATCTCAGTAACGATATGAGGAAAGAAGTCCCCCGGATTCTTGATCAACTTCGGTCGTCCAAATCGACAGAAATTGGCAGGCTTGATCTGAAGAAGTTGCCCTTCAGTTCGCGGATCATCAACGACGCGAAGATCACCGATCACCACGCGATCATTCCGACGGGTGCCAACGCAGGCAGCCTGAGTGGAACGCAACAGAAGGTCTACGACGCCGTAACGATCCGTTTGATCGCTGCGTTTTATCCGGCATGCGAAAAGCGAGTCACGACCGTCGATGCTGCGGCGGGACAAACTAAATTCCGCGCCCGCGGCGTGCGGGTAGTCGTTCCCGGATGGACGCTGCTCTATCCGCGAAAGGACAAGGCCGCCGACGAACTTCAAACGCTTCCCGATTTTCAGAAGGGCGAATCGGGGCCTCATAAGCCCTTTGTAAAAGCGGGGAAAACAACGCCGCCAAAACACTTTTCCGAAAACACGTTGCTCGGCGCGATGGACACGGCCGGCAAGTTGGTCGAGGAAGCCGAACTACGGGAAGCGTTGAAGGAAAAAGGGTTGGGAACGCCCGCCACACGCGCCGCCACGATTGAAACTCTGTTGCGGCGCAAGTATATCGATCGCGACCACAAGAACATCCAGGCCACCGACTTGGGCCGCTATTTGATCGCGATCGTTCAAGACCGCAACTTGACCAGTCCTGAATTGACTGGCGAATGGGAAGCCAAACTGAAACAAATTGAACGCGGCCAGCGGTCAGCCACTGCGTTCATGGACGAAATCGCCGAATACACTCGCGGCATCATTCGCAGCAGCGATTCGTTATCGATCGATGCGGCGATTTACGGCCAGTGCCCGCGATGCGGTCAGAACGTTATCGCTGGTAAAAAATCGCTTGGATGTTCGGCGTGGCGAACGGGATGCTCGTTCGTTTTATCGCCAAGCTATCGCGAGACGCCTTTGACAATGACGAACTTGCGAGAACTGCTGCAACTCGGTGTGATTCGCAAGCCGATCACGATTGATGGAGGGCACCCATTTCTTTTGACGTTGGCAGCATCAGGCAAGTTGGTCGAAGTGCCCCTGCCGCTGGGAAACGAGCAGGACACGCGACCGTCGAAATCAAATCAATCGAAATCACCCAAACGAGCTTCAAAGACGACGAAGGCGACTTCGAAACCAGCCTCGGGCAATGCCAAAGCTGCCACTGGTGGATTGGGGGCGTGTCCGCTCTGTGGCCACGAAGTGATCGAAACGCCAAAGTCTTACAGTTGCAGCCAATGGAAAGCGGGATGTGGATTGACGATTTGGAAAACGATGTCCGGCAGAAAAATTTCGGTCACCAACGTAAAGAAGTTGATCAAGAAAGGCGAAACCCCAATCGTGAAAGGATTCCGGTCGAAAGCCGGCAAGAAGTTTGATGCGAAATTGAAGCTGGTCGACGGCAAGGTTCAGTTTGACTTTTAGGCGGCCCTTCATCATCAGGGCGACCTACAAGCTGTCGCCTTGGCGTCGTCCGCCGCCGTGATCGCTTGGGCGGCTAACGATGTTGTTCAAGAAGCTCGCGTCGTTGCTTAGTTTTCCGGAAAGGATTTCGGCTTCGGTGATCTTGGACAAAAAAACGGTGTGCTGGCCGATCTCTCCTCGCCCTTGGTCGTAGACGATGTAGATGGCGTCATCTTTGC
>JBAUHR010000705.1:0-14325 GCA_049680385.1 Rubripirellula sp.
GAGTATGTTCCGGCGACGGCCTGAAACGGCAACGAGTTTGCCATCAGCCCCTGCTGCGGAAACGATCCGATACGAAACTCGCCAAAACGAGGGTCTTCGCTGATTTTTCCTGCTGCGCCGAATGCAACATCGAAATCATTGCGCAAACCAACATTAATATCGGCGTGAATCGCCCAAGTTTGATAGGCCCTCAAGACTAGCTCTTGCCATTGGCTCGAGTCGCCAGTTTGGTCAAGCGTTTCGCGAATGTCATTGCTTTGTTCGCCAATCGCGACGCCATCGGCAGGGAAGCTAATCGAAAGATCACGAGCCTCGGGCCAAGGAGTTCCAAACGCCGCGAGTAAGGCTCGCCGTTCAAGTGTTTCGAAATTCGCAGCATGAGGGCGAGTTCGGCGTTTTGACGATGTCATGTATTTCCTTATGGATGCAGTAGGTACTTCGAAAATTTTCAACGTCATTCAACGACGTCGACGGGAATGTCTTCAGCAGTCTCGGGCAGTTCTTTCGTGCTTGCGTTTGAACGCCGCGCACTCATCAGATTGGCAAGTTGGTAGGTGCGACTGATCGCGTGGAAGCCTGGCATCTTGCGAATGGATTCCAGGTCTTCGTCGGTCGCTAAGTTGTCGGCTTCGTAGCCCGACTGGATGGCTTGACCGAGCAGCGACAATGCGCGGATATGGCTGGTTTGGTCCGGCAGAAGTGCCGATGCGCAAGCTGCCTGATAGAGGTTGCGACTAGTCGTGGGAGGTTCCGCAGCCGCGAGCGCATCTGCTTTGGACAACTCGAATTGTTGAAGGCGAGCTCTCAGTACAGCGCGGTCCGCGAGTGCCCGCTTGTTCTCGGGTTGTTTCTTGATTACCTCGCTGAGGCATTCGATTGACTCGGCGTCTCGCTTCAATTTGGTCGTCAACAATCTCGCCATTGCGAGTTGGATTTCGGTCGAATCCAAATCGATTGCTAGTGCGGCTCTCAGGTCAGTCAAGGCGGCTTCGGGATCCGAGTCCTCTCTGGCCCGCGCCCTTGATACTAGCGAGGCCGCAGACAGATTCTCTGCTCTCATGACTTCGTCGAAATCGCGTTGGGCCGCGACTTGGTCGCCAAGGTCGCGGTAAGCGCGGCTTCGCAACAGCAGTAAGTGTCCCGAGTCCGGGGCGAATTTCATCGCCGTTGTAAAGTCAGCGATCGCGTCGTGCGTTTGGCTGCGGCCCAGTCGGATCAACCCGCGATTCGTTAACGCTTTCCAGTTCGTAGGGTCCAGGCGGATCGCCTCGCTAAAATCTTGATCGGCATGGTTGCCACGCGATAGCTGCAGATAGCAAAGCCCTCGCAACAGTCTCAGTCGTGACGATTCGGGTGAACGTTCGATCGACTGGGTGAAGGATAGAATCGCCTTCTCATAGTTTCGCTCGCTGTACTGGGATCGACCGAGGCCGGTCCACCGCAATTCCGGGGGAATGGCACCGCGATCGGCAAGCGACGTCAGCAGCTCGACCGCTTCGCCCCATTGCTGTTTCTTGAGAAGTCGGACGGATTCTAGATAGACTTCGGTGTCCGAATTTGTTTGGGTCTTTTTGGCTTCGATTCGTTTGGTTTTGGCCGTTTGGCGGTCACCTTTGATTCTCGATCGCTCGACTTCGATGTAGTCATGCGAACGTGATTCTCGTCCGTCGAGAATGCGCGTCCCTGCAGCTTGCAATTGATCGAGTCGCTGCATTGCGGACGGTTTAGCGGGCGAGCTTTGCAAACTCATGATCAATCGGTCGGCTTCGAAAATTGCGACTTGGTTGATATGACGCAGAATGTTCTCGCGATACTTGTTGCCCTTTTCGTTGGGAAGATCGTCCAAGATCGAAACGTCGAACGCGGCCGGGTCGAATAAACCAAGGTCTGCGAGTGGTCGCATTGCTGCGTCGATTTCCTGTTCAGTGTGGCGAACAGGGTTGGCAATCATGGTTGCCAGAATCGGCGTTGAACGTTCCGAGAATTCATTGAGTTGTTCGACAACGCCAGCTTGTTGCGATCGTTGCCGCCAAACGACAGCTAGTCCAATCAGCGGAATCATTGACACCGCAATCAAAAAGGCGACGGATCCACCAGACGTTAATTTCGGATGTCTTTTGGCATACTTTTGAAGCCGAGTCCCAATTCGTTCGTGGCCGTGACGCAGCGGAAGGCTGTTCGATTCGCAAACAAGATCGTCATGAAGCTTTTGGGCATTCTCGTAGCGATCAATGGCGTCAAACGCCAAACAGTTCTCGATGATTGTTCGAACGCTTGGCGAAACCGCGTCACCGCTGTCCCACCTCACTTTGTGGCGACGATCGTCGACGGCACGATTCAGGTCGACATCGGATTTCGAATTGGGGGCCGCGTACGGAAGACGCCCGGTTGCGAACTGATACATCGTCACGCCGAGCCCGTAGATGTCCGAAGGCACGCTCAAGGTCGCTTCGTGACGAATCATTCCCTCAAGATTTTCTGGTGCCATGTAGGGGAGCGTTCCGCCGACATGCTTTGCAGTTGACGAGCCGATCGGGTGCGAAAGGTTGAAATCAAGAAGTGCAGGTTCTCCGTCGTTTCGGATAAGCACGTTTGCCGGTTTGACATCACCGTGCAAAATTCCTCTTGCATGGGCATGCGTCAGCCCGCTGGCCAACCGTTTGAATACCCACGTAACCAACTCGCTGCTGTCGAGTTCCGCGATTCTGTCCAGAGGCGTCATCGCCGAGAGATCTTCAGCCGCCGGCGGGGATGATTGCGATTTCTCTGACGCCCGTGATTCTTGAACTCTCTGGCGAACAGTCGCGACCATTTCTTCGCCACCGACGCGGGACTTGCCATCATGGGGAAGCAAGTCTTTCAACGTGACACTGCCTGCATAGGGCATGCAGATCACCGTTTTCTGATCCACCGAGTGACTGGAATAGATCGGCACTATGTTGGTGTGCTGAAGCAACGCGATGCTGTGAGATTCAGTCATTGACCGATCGACGATTTTCAGTACGACGAATCGGTCGGCCAAGTCGTGCTGCGTTGCCAGATAGACATGACTGAACGCGCCCCTGCCGATCAGTTCGGTGACGTGAAAACCGATTTCCGTTAAAGACTGTTCCAATTTTGCATCGAGGGGAGTGTTTCTTCGGCTGTTCTCTTTCTTTTCACCGGTGCTTTGTTTGGATTCGTTCGGTGCATTGCCGTTGTCAGTGTCGCCGAGAAGTGACGAGTACCAAGTCTCGTTGTGGATGCCTGGGATCTGTTTCCAGCGATCGAGTTCGAGGGATAGGCCGAACCGTTGGCGTGATCGAAAATCCTCGAATCCGATCGCATACAGCAATGACGGATGATCGATCAGTTCGGGAAACTGATCGCAATACTGCTCGATCAAGAATGGATCGCATGCTTTGTTCCGCAGTTCGACATCGATTCGGATCAATTCGGCAATCAAAGCCAGGCGATCGTGGTTGCCATACTGTTCCAGAACGATAGCGATCCGGTCGGGGCAATGGATGTCCCAGTCTTTTTCAAATTGCTCGATCGCCTGTTCGAATTGGTCGTCAAAGATGCCGACCGCCGGCCCCGCCAAACTGGACATGGCGGGGTCCGCGGGCAGTGAGTTTGCAGCATGGTAGGAAGACATAAGGTGTAGCTTTGGGATGAAGAGAGCGGCGAAGTGATCATTGGTGACTGACTGCCTCGCGGCCACTGTAGTAAGCGTCCTTAACAGGGGTAGCCATCAGAAGGCGGGTGGCCCGCCAGCAATTCCGATAAAATTCAGAATGTTTTTTAAGATCTGATTTCATCGATGTGCGGTTGGCGTAGGCAGTCAGACGGTTCGTGGCGATTTTAGAAAGTCCGGCTGGGAACCATTCGTGGTATCGACGCGGTGAGCGATGAATCACATCGAGGATGGGCGTCGTCTCATTATTTCTTTTAGGCATTCCCATTGGATGGACTCGATCGGCGATACTCTTGCTTGCGACAGCCACAGTTTTTATCGCGGCGTCTGCCGAATCTGCATGCGGTTTCGGGTGCCAGCCTTAATGGGAATTATGCCCAAAGGGGAGTCCTGCTCGAGTTTTTTCTCAATTCGCGGGAGTAGTTTTTTGCACTAGCCGACACAGCGAAATCATTGCGGTGACGACGCTGGTGAAAGGTTTTAGCTGGCTGGCTGGATGGATCGAAGCAGCCTCTCGGAGAGCGTCGCATTCGTTATCTCGAGGTCATCGCCTCTGGCAGGCGTTCGCGATCACTTCCGAGAAGCCCGGCTTGAAGTGAACGGTGGCACGCAACGCTGATAATGATTTATGTCATTCTAGTGATTGCGAGTTTTTGGAGCTCATCGCTGATGGGATGAACATTGGGTTCTCCCGTCTGCCGCTTGCGTTTCTTGCGAGGATAGTGGTCGCTGTTTTTGCTACTCTGGCGTGATGATTCATCGGCGATCACGCAACCTTCCAGCTGTTGATGAAGGTTCATTTTCGACGAACTGTGGCGAGCCACGGCGGTCACAAGCTTGCAAATCACACGCAATACCCGAACTGGACTAATCCTGCGTCCGGCAGGAATCGACTGGGCGCCTTCGGTCAACGCCATCCAAATACCAAGCAACGTCCATTGGATTTCTTGCTTTGCATTTTCCGGAGTCCGCGAAAGCATCTTGGCCCGCTCATAGCTTTGCTTGACTGTTCTAAAAAAACTTCCACTGCCCACCGCTGGGCATACAGCTTTGCCAACTGGTCTTCCTCGAGCATCAATTCGTTCGTCAGCAGGAACATCTTTTTGCGACCAACCATCACACACACCAAGCTCAGCACGATCGGCGAGGCTCCCGCGTCGATGGCATTTTGCGGCCAGTAGAAGACCAGATCGCCACGACACTTCACTTTCCCTTGGGCTGGACAACTGACCCAGCAAGTCGATGCTCTTGCCCGCACGAACGACGAACGTACACCCGTGATCGATTAGGCAATTCCAGAAATCGAATCCGAAGTAGTAGGCATCCATCACCAAGCGTGAGTTCTTGGGCAAGAGATCAAGCATATCCAACAGGAGACCACGCTCGGAATCGGCCGACCCGCCTAGATTCCAAAACGCGGGAAAGCCCGTTCCCTGGTGCAGACACAGCGAGACGGCAATTTGAGTGGTCTTGGCTTTGGCATAGTCCGCTGGTTTTTTGTAGGAAGATTTTGCCTTTCGCGATGCCGCCGCAAAGGCGGCAAGATTCTTGGCCGTCCTGGGCACGGCGAATTGACTGCCGTCCACGGCAAAGGTGGGGCGTCCAAAGAGCAGCCTGTTGGGTTGGGTGCTGAGGTGGTTGAGCAGGTGCAGTGAAATCGTGCGAGCCAACGCATCACCGCAGGCTCGCAGCACCACCATCAGTGCCTGAAAAGAACCTGCTAGCAGGATTCCAGAGAACCCACGTTTGGTTGCCGTTGGAGCGTCGTCGAAGCGATCTCCCAAGGTTTGCTGCTGATTCCAGCCGAAGGTGAGCCGGGCAAGGATCGCGATGCCGTGGAGGTCCAGGATCGCATTGCCGTGCCTGCCGATCGCTCCCAGAGCAACCTGCTCAATAGGAGCGAGTAGCTCTTTTAGCTCGGCCAGTGGTGTGCGAAGATCATCCTTGTCTTGGTGCGACATCCCGCAATCCATTCGGGTTTGAGTTGGTAAGTGTGAGAACTCCCATTTCAAACCAGAAGCCGTTGTCGCATCAAGACTTATCTCAAATTCCAGGAATCATTATCAGCGTTGGGTGGCACCTTTCTTTTTTCCTTTTCGTTGGTCGATTTGTCAGCTCAGCGGGAAGTCGATTGACCCAGCGATTGCGTTATTCGCGGGACTGGAATACTGCTTCGGTCTTTCGCATCATATCGATAGCGTCCTCGTGGACACGTTCGGTGGTCGAGATGACCAATACAGAATTGACTAGCCGGATGGTGCTGGGCCCACCGAGCACGTCCCAGGTATCGGGAAAGACCGTCGACTGGATCGCATCAATCGCTGAATCTGGATCGCCTTGCATACAATGTGGCAAGCGATAGGCTCGCGTAATCAGGTTTGCTTCTGCGGCTTCGATCGTCGTGATCATCAGGACTTCGTTCTTGACCATGTAAGTCAAATCAAGGTCTTTTAACATCAGCCGAAGGATGCTTCGCAAGCTGACGTCTCGCAATTTTACGTCGGCTGGTTCCTCGGCGGACAAGCCAATTTCCTCGAGAGCTCTGTTATCGATCAATATCGTTATATCGAACGCTTGCCCAAGGTGTTCGGCAGCTTCGGTGAGCGGTAGTTCGACGAACGAGACCGACGTTCGTTTGCCCATCGCTTCGCGGATCTTCATCTCGGTGTTGTCGATCGAGTTTTCGCCTGACGGAATCAGTTCGATTTTTGGTTTCGCGGTCCGTGCGTTTGCTTTCTTTGCGGGCGGGCTGGTGGGGCCACCAAACGGATCGTCAGAGCCTTGCCCCATTGCAGCAATCCCCATCGCCAAGACGATCCCAAACGCGTGCATTAGTCGAGCTGTCATTTTAAGTGCCGCCAAGTTAGAAATAGATAGGCAAGTTGGAAACTTGCGAATAGCCAAGGTGCTACGTAGTGTCGCTGATTGCTTGTCCTGTTGCAAACTTTGCCGTCTTTCGAGACCCGCACAAGCATTCGCTGGACTGTTTGATATCAATCGAGGGCGTCTCTGACGGGCCATCACCTAACAACGCGGGGCCGGATCCGGTAATGTGATCTTGTGCGGTTATTTGACCATCCGAAAATCGCACGCATGCTCGCCGCTGGCGTCTCTTGTTGAACGTATCTGGTAATCGGACGGCATTGGCATTCGAACGGCATCGAATCGAGGACCAGCATGGAGCGAGCGATTGAACCCACGCAATCATGTAACCAAAGGAATTGCAATGAAGCCCATATATCTGTTGACCGTATCTCCGTTGACTGCGTTTGTTTTTGTCTTTGCGGTCACCGCCAAGAATGCCGTGCTAACCGCTCAGGACGCGTCTGCATCGACGGCGAACGCTACGGCGTCCAAGGTCTCGGGCATCGATAAGTCGTTGTTCAGCGACACCGTTTCGCCGGGCGAGAACTTTTATCGGTATGCGAACCAACAATGGTTGGAAAACACCGAGATCCCCGGCGATAAATCGAATTACGGCATCTTCACGATCCTGGACGACGAGACGCGTGAGCAGGTGCGCACGCTGATTGAAAAATCGGCAGAGGTCAAATCCAAAGCCGGCACGCCTGCGCAAAAGGTTGGCGATCTTTATCGCAGCGTCTTGGACGTCGACGCGCGCAATCAAGCCGGCGTTGGACCGCTAAAGCCGATGCTGAAAATCATTGATGGCGCGTCGACCAAGCAAGCGCTTGCCGGGGCCATGGGCGAGCTGAACCGGATGGGGATTTATGGCCCGTTGGCACCGTATGTCGATGTTGATGCACGTGATAGCGATGCCTACACCGTCTACCTCACGCAGACCGGTCTGACGCTTCCCGACCGCGACTATTACTTGGAAGACGAAGAACGCTACGTTGAATTGCGGTCAAAGCTGAAAACGTACATCACCGACATGATGGTCTTCATCGGCCAGTCCGGTGACGAGGCAACGACCGACGCGATCTTTGAACTTGAAAAAGCAATCGCCAAAAACCACTGGACCAAAGTCGAAAATCGCGACCCGATCAAGACGTACAACAAAACGACCAATGCCGAGATGCAAGAAATGCTTGGCGAGTTCGATTGGGCTGCCTACACCACCGCCATCGGATTGGCCGGCCAGGAGTCGTTTGTGGTTCGCCAGCCAAGCATGGCGGAAGCCTTCGGCAAATTGTTTGCTGAGACGTCGCTGGACGACTTGAAGGCGTATCTGCGTTTGCGGGTGATCGATTCGTACGGAGACAACCTGAGCGAAGCGATCGAAAAGCGCCATTTCGATTTCAACGACACCGCCGTCAGTGGCGTGACCGAGCAAGAGCCGCTGTGGAAGCGGGGCGTCAACATCACCGGCAGCGTGTTGGGTGAATTGGTCGGGCAGCTTTATGTCGAAACGCACTTTCGTCCTGAAGCCAAGCAGCGGATGAACGAATTGGTCGACAACTTGAAAGCTGCGTTCGAAAAACGAATTGAATCTCGTGACTGGATGGGCGAAGGCACTAAGAAACAAGCTCGAGAAAAATTGTCCATGTTCGCAACCAAAATCGGCTATCCGGACAAGTGGAAGGACTATTCGAACTTGCAAATCAAGTCCCCGATCTTGGCCAACAACTTGATCGCGGCGGCTGAGTTCGAACACCAACGCGAGCTGAAGAAACTGGGGGAACCGATCGATCGCAACGAGTGGCACATGACGCCGCAGACGATCAATGCTTATTACAACCCGACGATGAACGAGATCGTGTTTCCGGCCGCGATTTTACAGCCGCCATTCTTTAACTTGTTGGCGGACGATGCCGTTAACTATGGCGGTATCGGTGCGGTCATCGGGCATGAGTTGTCGCATGGTTTCGACGACAAGGGCAGCGAGTATGACGGCAAAGGCAATTTGCGAAAATGGTGGACTGAATCGGACCGCGAAGAATTCGAGCGGCGTGCTGAAGGATTGGTCAACCAGTACAACGAGTTCGAACCGATCGCTGGAAACTTCGTCAACGGTGAACTAACGCTGGGCGAAAACATCGGCGACTTGGGTGGCCTAAGCGTCGCCTATGAGGCGTACCAGCTTTCGCTTGATGGCAAGGAAGCACCCGTGATTGACGGGTTGACCGGCGATCAGCGATTCTTCCTCGGTTGGTCTCAGAGCTGGCGTCGCTTGTACCGTGAACCTGAATTGCTAAAACGGCTGATCACTGACCCGCACAGCCCCAGTGAGTACCGGGTCAACGGAATCGTTCGCAACATCGATGCTTGGTACGAGGCGTTTGGCATCAAACCAGACGACGCACTTTTCTTGAAGCCTGAAGACCGCGTTCGAATCTGGTAGCTCGGTTATTCCGCTATTCCGCGTCGCGATTCAGCATGGCTGAATCGTTCACGCGGCATAGCCACGGAGACAGGTCGCCGTCGATTTCTAGGTCGATCATGATGGCGACGATTGGTTTGCCACCGAGTCGATCAGTTTGCAGTTTGACTAAATCCTTGTGAGTGCAAACGACCCGGTCAACTGAGTTGCCCAAGCTGCGGACCCAATCACGCAGTTGGGCAACGGTTTGGGGAGCATACGGATCGTGGTCGCCAAGGTGATTGACCGCAATCACTTTCGCACCACATGCTGCGACTGTTTTCTCGAACGCTATTGGATTTCCGATCGCAGAAATCACGGCAACGTTTTGGCCGGCAAGGGTTTCGACCGAGTGAGTGGTCGACGGGTGCTCACGTAGTCCACTGGGGACATGCTGGGACCTGAAGATTGGCAAGTCGGCCTTGGTTTCCCGGACCGTCGTTTCAATCTGTCGCAGCTGGTCGTCGGCTACCGCATCGCAGCGTGTGATGATCGCCAAATCGGCTCGTCGCAAACTGCTGATCGGGTCCCGCAGCAGACCGCGCGGGAGCTTGTGTCCATAACCAAAGGGACACGTGGCATCGATGACGACGATGTCCAAGTCACGGTGCAAGCGACGGTGCTGGAAGCCGTCGTCCATCAGGATCACTTCGGCTTCTAGTTCTTCGATCGCGACACGGGCAGCTTCGACGCGATCCGGATCTTGGACATGCGGCACGTCCGGCAAACGGTCGTGCAGTTCTTTGGCTTCGTCGTTTGTGTCGCTGTCGCCGCGTCCGTAGCCGCGACTGACAATCATCACTCGCGTGCCATGGGACCGAAACCATTTGGCGAGGTAACAAACAATCGGCGTCTTGCCCGTTCCGCCGGTCGTTAAGTTGCCAACGCTGATGACGGGAGTTTCGACGCGGTGGACTTCCAGTTTTCCCGATTCGAATCTGCGGTTTTTTGACGCCACGACAACGCCGTAAGGAATCGATGCGACCCAAAGTACACCACGAATCGCGATGGCAACAGGATCACGCCGTGTTCCGCTGATGATTGATCGATAGTCCCATTTCATGGCACTACGATACCGTGGTGGTGATGTGGTGGCGATGTCTGAACGGGCGGTAGTGCTGCTTATTCGTCCATATCGGGCGACTGGGTCTGTCGCCTCTAGCTGCTTGAATGTTACTATCTTGCGCGTCCGACTGCCACTCACTAGGAACACGACCATGTCCGGTACCAACGCCAAAATCATTTACACCTACACCGACGAAGCTCCGGCGCTTGCCACTGAATCGCTGTTGCCGATTGTCCGCGCGTACTGCGACGTGGTGGGGATTCAAGTTGAGACTCGCGACATCTCTTTGGCGGGTCGTATTTTGGCTAGTTTTTCGGATCACTTGACCGAAGACCAACGACGTCCCGATTCGTTGGCCGAACTTGGTGAATTGGCAAAGACACCCGAGGCGAACATCATCAAGTTGCCAAACATCAGTGCCTCGATTCCCCAGTTGGTCGAAGCGATTGAAGAACTGCAATCGAAAGGTTTCGGTGTTCCTGATTTCCCGGATGATCCCAAGACCGACGACGAGATTGCCGTCCGAGCGTTGTACGCCAAAGTTCTAGGCAGCGCGGTCAATCCAGTGCTTCGTGAAGGAAACTCGGATCGACGCGTCGCCGCGCCGGTGAAGGAGTTTGCTCGCAAGCACCCGCATTCGATGGGCGCGTGGGCGTCCGATTCGGACACGCATGTTGATTCGATGACCGAAGGCGATTTCTACGGCAGCGAACGATCGCATGTGATGGGCAAAGCGGGGGCGGTGCGAATTGTCTGGACCGGCAAAGACGGATCCAAGAACGTTCTGAAGAACGCTTTGGCGCTGCAAGCCGGCGAGATCATTGATGCGGCCGTCATGAGCCGAAGTCATCTGCGCAAGTTTTTGGCGACCGCGATTCGTGATGCCAAGAAGAAGGACGTGCTGATGTCGTTGCACATGAAGGCAACGATGATGAAGGTTTCTGACCCGATCATTTTCGGTCACTGCGTTACGGTTTACTATGCCGACGTTTTCGAAAAGCACGCCGAGCTGTTCGATAAAATTGGGGTTGATCCGAACAATGGCCTCGGCGATGTGTACTCCAAAATTCAGTCACTTGATGCCGACAAGCAAGCCGAAATCAAGGCTGACATCGAAGCGGTTTATGCCAAACAGCCTCGCTTGGCGATGGTCGATTCTGACAAAGGAATCACCAACTTGCACGTTCCTAGCGACGTGATCATTGACGCATCGATGCCCGCCGCGATTCGCTCGTCTGGCAAAATGTGGGGCGCCGATGGCAAACTTCACGACACCAAAGCGATCATTCCCGATCGATCGTACTCGGGTGTGTACCAAGCGACCATCGAGTTCTGCAAAGCGAATGGTGCATTCGATGTCGCTACAATGGGCAGCGTGGCCAACGTCGGTTTGATGGCTCAAAAAGCGGAAGAATATGGTTCGCACGATAAGACGTTTGAAATCGCCGGTGACGGAACCGTCCAAGTCGTCGACGAAGCCGACAATGTCTTGATGGAACACACCGTCAAGGAAGGCGACATTTGGCGGATGTGCCAAACCAAGGACACGCCGATTCGTGACTGGGTCCGGTTGGCGGTCGCCCGCGCTCGGGCAACCGATTCGCCAGCGATTTTCTGGTTGGACGAAGCACGCGACCACGACGCAAATTTGATCAACAAAGTCACCGCCTATCTGCCCGATCATGACACTGAAGGTTTGGAAATCATGATCATGTCGCCGGTAGATGCGACGACTTACACGTGCCAGCGCTGCAAGGAAGGCAAAGATACGATTTCGGTGACTGGGAATGTGCTGCGAGATTATTTGACGGACCTGTTTCCTATCTTGGAACTTGGCACCAGCGCCAAGATGTTGTCGATCGTGCCGTTGTTGGCCGGTGGCGGTCTGTTCGAAACAGGTGCCGGCGGATCGGCCCCTAAGCATGTCGAGCAGTTGGTTAGCGAAGGTCACTTGCGTTGGGATTCGCTGGGCGAGTTCCTTGCCATCGCGGTATCGCTGGAAGACTTAGCCGCCAAGACCGGCAACGCGGACACCGCCGTTCTTGCAGCGACATTGACCGAAGCGACCTCGAAACTGTTGGACGAAAACAAGTCACCGGGTCGTAAAGTCGGCGAGCTTGATAATCGCGGCAGCCATTTCTACTTGGCGATGTACTGGGCCCAGGCGTTGGCGGCTCAGTCGTCGAGCTCGGCACTCAAGACTGCCTTTGCGGGATTGGCGGGGCAGTTGACTGACAACGAGAGCAAGATTCTTGGCGAGCTGGGCGCCGCCCAAGGCAACCCGGTCGACATCGGTGGCTATTACATGGCGGAACCAGCGAAAGTTCAAGCTGCGATGCGGCCAAGTGGAAGTTTGAACGCTGCGATCGATTCGCTGGTTTCCTAACGGATTGCTTTGGCCGTTCGCTATCGCCAAGTGCTTATTTGGCGTTTCGGCGGCCCAATCCAATCAAGTCGAACGCTTCGCTGCCTGGTTGAGCGAGCAGTTCGTCGGTGCTTTGCGGGTCGACGTTGCGGCAGGTTTCGGTCAGCTTGTCGGCGAGATCATCGAGTGGATCTTCCCAAGTTTCGACCGTCGTGTTGGATGGCGGAATGTTTGCCATTTCGTCTAGCAATCCGACCATGCGCAGGCAATGCCGAAACAGGATACCCTCTTCTTTTTGCAGTTTGCGAGCGGTTACGTATTTGTTGAAATCGCCGCCAAATTCCAATAGTTCGCCAACGATCCAAACCGGCGTCACGCGGACATCATTGACCCGAGGAAACTCGTTTCGAAACAGTCGCAACAGTTTTTCGCCAATCGTCAGCGGCCATACTTTTGGTTCATCGAACATGACGCGGCCGAAACCGCGGTCGACAATGTCTTCGTCATCGTCTGGGCCTTTTGCACCGAGTTCTTCGGATGTCGCCAATCCCTGCGTGAGCAGTTCGCTGTCGAGTCTGGTCGATGCCAGGGTTCCGGCGGGCATGTCGTCGTAGGATGGCATGCGACAGAATCGGGCGACGGTACCTGGCACTTGTAAGACACTTTCCAACGTTGCGATGCGTTCGCTTGGATCGGCGATCGCCAGTTGGTCAGCAAGGAAAACGCCAAACAGCGGATTGATGCTGCGGATATGAACCAAGCGTTCCAGTCGATTTTTAGGCTTGGCGGTGATCGGCCGATAGTTGGTCATTTCATAACCTCGGCTTTGGATCAGTTTAGGATCCGTTTCGTCTTCCTTAGGGGCGACCTTCTCGGGTGCATCCGCTTGAATTTTATCGAGTAGTTCGCCGAAGAGTCCGGCCGTCTTGGCGGCTTTCTTTTCTTTGTTGGTGGGCGGCGGCGGTGGAGCCTCGGCTGCGTGCGGTTCTGGATCGAGTTCGATGTAGCGACCTTCCCACATCGTGATCAGCATTCGGTTCAAGTCCCGTTGGCCGTCCTCGATGCCCTTGGGGTGCAATAGACGCCGCCCAATCATGTCGCGGATCGGTTGAACGTTCGCATCTTGGCTGAACAAGTACGCCAGCAATCGCCATGGCAGTAGGCCGCGGCTTTCTAGATTGGCTGATTCGGCGGACTGCAATTGTTCGAACTGCGAAACGGTCCAGTACGTTTCACCGGCGCGGCGTTTGGGCATCTTTTTCTTCAGTTGCTTTTTTGCCTTCATCAATCCCGGATCTTTGGTGTCCTCGGGAATCGAGTCGTACTTTTCACGCCATTTGTTCAGCTTCACGTCGTCTTCGTGAGCCAGTGCGTACACGTAACCAACATCATCAAATTGTGGGCGACCGGCACGTCCAAAGATTTGTTGTGCTGATGCGATTTCGCACAGTTTCTTTTTGTCGCGTGGTCCCTTCAGCAGACTTGGCAGTACGACGCTGCGGGCAGGCAGGTTGATGCCTGCGGCGAGAGTTTCAGTACAGACACAGAATGCCAACAGTTTGCGTTGGAACAGTTCTTCGACAATGCGTCGATACCGCGGCAATACTCCTGCGTGGTGGACACCGACACCACGCATCAGAATCTGTTTCAGTTTCGGTCCAGCGCCCTCGGACATGTCGGCGTTGTTGAGATAGTCGGCCAGTTCGCTTTGGCGAGCCTTGTCGATGACGCTTTTGCCCTTGAGCAGTTCGGCGGTGGTCCAGCACTGTGATCGGCTGAAGCAGAACATCAGAGCGGGTGTCCGCCGCGTGATCTCGTCGCCGCCGGCGATCCGTTCTGAAAAATCAGGCAGGATTTCATCGTCCACCCACGAGTACTGCAGCGGGACGTTTCGT
>JBAUHR010000706.1:0-7729 GCA_049680385.1 Rubripirellula sp.
GCAGTCAACCGTTGTGATGACCGAAACGATGGCGGTTGCGATTGTGTCGGCGGCGCTTTGGCAAATTGCCGTTGCCGCACGTCGTGGTTTCACGTTTAAACGCAGTCTTGCGATTGGAACGTTGTTATCGTTGGCGTACCTTTGTCGCCCAACGTTTCTAGTCTGGGCAGTGTTGATCGTGGTGGGGTTGGCTTGGACGGCGTTGCGGTCGACAAGTTTTCGTGATCGGCGAAGGCATTTCATTTCTGTGCTTACGGTTGGCGGTGTCATCGGGGTCACGATGGCGGGCTGGATGTTTCGGAACCAGCAGGTGGTGGGGCATCCGGTTTGGGCAACAACCCATGGCGGTTACACATTGTTGCTGGCCAACAACCCAATGTACTACCGACATTTACAGTCCGACCAAAGCGATCAAGTATGGGATCCCGAGTCATTTTTTGACGCGTACTCGCACCGCTATCAGGGCGACCCGACGACACAAGAATTTTGGGACCGGGATTGGTCCGATGCCGGGGATGCTTGGTTTCCATCTGATGCGTCGGAGATTGACGATGATCGGTTGGCCATGTCTGCGGCAAAATCGTTGATCAGCCGCCAGCCGACGACATTCGCTCGATCTTGTTTTTCGCGTCTATGGCGGATGTGGAAACCATTCCCGCACGTAACGTCCCAGCGGCCAGCAAGGTCGACTTTGGCGGTCGGAGTCTACTTTTTGACCATCTATACAATGGTGGTTGTCGGCGTGTGGCGACTGCGGGTATGCGAAATCCGCTTGCAATCGGCACTGGGGTGGGCAATCTTATCAATGTTGCTGACGTTGTCCGCGGTTCATGCGGTTTATTGGAGCAACGTGCGAATGCGGGCTCCGGCGGTTCCGGGACTCGCGATTTTGGCGGCTGGGTGCATTTGCAGTCGGCAAAAGGATCGTTCGATTCAGCAGTAGCGTTCGGAAACGAAGGAGCAAAAACGGATGTGGCCAACAGTTGATGGGTTAAGAACGTTAAGAGACGCCGAAGCCGACTTGGTTCGCGGCGGACTTGGCATGATGCTAGATCACTTGATCGAAGAGTTTCGCGGTGACGCCAAGACTTGGCGATACGGTATCGATGCTTTCGACATGTGGGACGTCGAGCAGCGGATTTGGCTGTTGGATCAAATTACAGGATGCTTGCTAACCGATCGTCAAGCTTTGCGGCCGGCGGCAATTTGGGAAGCAGCCATTGATGCGGTTTTTTGCGAGATCATCGATCTGATCGAGATCGAGATTGCCGATCCTACGTTGACCACATTTCCGATGTCGTGGCGCGAAAGTGTATTGCGCGCGTACGAATGCCAGTATGGCCGGGCACCTTCGATCGACGTCGACGCGAATGTCTTGTCGGATTGGCGAGCGGTGGTGTCCGCCGTTGCCGATTCGATATTGCCCAGTCCTTCGTATCAAAAGGCGGAAGCGTTTCGAGATGGTGACTTCGAACGCGCGGTCCGTTTCTTGGAGTCGCGTTGTCTGCCAAGCGATTTTTTGCAGCAGATACCGCCCGTGCGTACTGTCGCTGATACGCAGGCTTCGATTGACCAAATTCAAAAGATCGTGTTTGCTTAGGATTGAGGTCGCGAGTCGGCAAAAAATCGCTGGCAGCCTGTGCTACTTTACAGCTTCGCTATACTTTCCAAGATGGAAAAACAACGATATGCAGTGATTGGTGCGGGCGCGCTCGGTGGACTCTATGGCGGCCTTTTGGCGCGTGCTGGTTTCGAGGTCCATTTCTTACTGAATCGTGATTACGATCACGTTGTTGCCGGCGGCTTGCGCGTTGATACCAAGCTGGGTGACTTTCACTTGCAAGACGTGCATGCCCATGCATCGGCCGAGACGATGCCGCCGTGCGACGTGACGATCGTGGGATTGAAGACGACCAAAAACGGATTGCTGAACGACCTTTTACCGTCACCGACGCGAGAAGGCGGCGTTGTGCTGGTTCTGCAAAACGGACTCAACAGCGAAGCCGATTCTGTCGCCGTGGTTGGTCCGGATCGTGTGCTGGGCGGTTGTTGTTTTTTGTGTAGCAACAAAGTCGGTCCGGGGCACATCAAACATGTCGACCAAGGCCTTGTGGTGTTCGGCGAATACGGGGACCGTGCGATCGACGTGACGCCCCGGGTTCAGCGAATTGCTGACGAGATGGTTGCGGCGGGAATCGACGCACATGCGACGGGTGATTTGCCGATGACGCGATGGAAAAAATTGATGTGGAACATTCCGTTCAACGGGTTGTCGGTGGCGTTGAACGCATCGACCAAAGAAATCGTGGACGATCCCGATGCACTCGAACTTGCCGAAACGATTGTTCGTGAAGTTCATGCTGCTGCGGCGGCATGTGGTGTGACCGTTTCTGAAAAGTCGATCGTAACGACGATCGATGTGACCAAAGCAATGGTTCCGTACGACAGCAGCATGCGGTTGGATTACTTGGCGAAGCGACCAATGGAAGTCGAGGCGATTCTAGGAAACCCGATTCGCGCCGCCAACGCAGTCGGTTTCGCAATGCCGCATGTTGAAACGCTGTACCGTGAGTTGAAATTTCTTGATCGCCGAAGTCGGTAGCGAGTCGTCTGAATCTTTCTATAGATGCATCGGCAGAAAACGTTTCTGTTCACCTTCGGTGATCGCCGCTGGTGGTTCGATCCAGGGGATCGGTTCGGCAGCGGCCATGTGGTCTTGGATTTTCTTCTTGAACTGGGGAACAATTTTCGACAGCACGTCGCGTTCGGTTGGTCCGGCGACTTCGATACCGTCTAGGTTTGCGACTCGCCCAACCACACCACCTGCGGGATTCGCGCGAACGTAAACGATGCAGCCGAACGAAGGCACGTCGGCGGGCTGGGATCCAACGGGAAGAGCGGGTTTGTGTGGGTCGGGCATTGAATTGAGGTGTTAGAGAGAATCGTTTGGCGTGTCTGTCGCGACTGGATTGGAAACGTTTGCCAATTGGCTTGATTGCAGATCCGCAAAATGGACTTTCGGATGGTCGGGATCGTTTCCGGCCACCACCAACCTCAGCATGTTTGCGCCGGTTTGCTTTCTAGTGTTCTCGGAGTCATCGATCTCGGAGTCATCGATCGGAAGCGTTCCGATGAATTGCTGTTCAAAGAAAACGTACCAATCAGTGTCTTGTCGTTCGATATCGATCACGTGATAGCGATCGTTGATTGTGTCGGGCGCGGGGTGTTGGTGCCAAGCCTCGAAGTCGCCAAAATCGCCTTGTTTGAACCCGAGTTCGATCGTTTTGTCGGTGACGCGAAAGGTCGGATGGGGGACCGCATCGCGGGCGGTTTGGAATCCGAAGTCGATGTCCGTGGCAGTGGGCGAGTCAGAGTCTGATTTTGAAAGGTAAACAAACAAACTGATCCGTTGATGAGGCCAATCAGGCAACCGGCGCGTGATTGCACCACGGCGGGCTAGGCATGCAATGCTGGTCGAGTCATCAGGCGACTCGACTACGTTCCAGGCGCCGACCATGGTTCCGCCAACGTCCCAGCCGGCCAATGTCATGCCATCGAACAACGGCATCACAGTTGTGACTTTTGTGAACGACCTGTCCCCGGTTTCGTTCCACGGCATCCAAGTCATCATGCCAGCGACCAACAGTCCGGCGATCCCGATGGCAATCAAGCTGGTCAAGATTCGCGGTCGACGTTTGGAAGGCGCTGGCCGGTCGGCGTTTTCCAGTTGAATTGTGGGATTGCTTGCCGCATCACTTGGTGGATTCCCCGATAGCGAACCTGACGAAAAAACATCGCTTGAATCAAACTGCAGCGTCTCGGTCATCGCTTCGCCGGTGGCCGGCGACTGCGGCCCTTCGGCGAATTGCAAACGTTCAATTCGGTCGATCAAATCGCGATAGCTTTGCGGCCGATCGTTTGGGGTTGGCGCGATCATGGCACGAATCAGATCGGCTTGGTCGCTGGGCAGGCTTGCCAATTGCGGATCGTCGAATGCCAAGCCGGTTTTTTTCATCCCGGCTAGTTGCACCAGACTGTTGGTCGCAAACGGTGTCTGTCCCGTCAAAAGGTTTAGAGCTGTCACGCCAAGCGAGTAGATGTCGCTGCGAAAATCGACATCCTCGCCACCGAACTGTTCAGGTGACATGTAAGCGGGACTGCCAACGAGAGCATTGTCGGTCGTGATTCGGCTTTCAATCTGGTCGCTATCCGCTAGGACGGCCAAGCCAAAGTCGGCGATCTTGATCATGTCTGCGCCCGTCGGCAGCGACGAACCTTCTGGTGGCGAGGTTACCAGCAGATTCGCGGGCTTGATGTCGCGGTGGATCACGCCGTGCGAATGGGCGTGCGACAAACCGGCGGCTACTTGGCGAACGAAGCTCCAAGCAATCGTCGGCGGCAATCGGCGTCCACCGCTGATAACCTGATCGCATGACCGACCATCGACATATTCCATGGCCAAGTAGTATCGATGATTGTGTTGGCCGAAGTTCCAGGCTTGGACGATGCCGGGATGCTGTAGCCTCGCGATCGCCATGGCTTCACGTTCGAATCGCTTGGCCACATTCGGGTTCGACATGCTGGACAGCAAGATGGTTTTGATCGCAACGATGCGATTGAGATCCAGTTGCCGAGCACGATAGACGACGCCCATTCCGCCTCGGCCAAGCACGTCCAGCAATTCGTAGCCTGGTGCAATTTCAGTCGGATTGCAAAGCGACTCGGCAATGTCCACCAATTCCGGCGTCATCCAGCCACGGCGAACGACCAACGTTTCGACGGGCGTCTGGTTAGACGCGGCTTCGGCAAGGGCGTCGTCGGCTTGGTCGGGCTTCAAAAACTGAAGCTCGACGCACTTGCGGACAAAAGTCTGGCTTGCTGACACGTCGCTCAATCGGTCATCCGAGACAGTTGTTTCAGAATCGCGTCGACCGACGGTCGGTCCGCAATCGATTGACCGACATAGGCAAACCGAACCCGTCCTTGTTGATCGATGATGTACGTGGCCGGCTTGGCCAACTCGTCTCGAATTCCCAGTTGGTCGACAGATTTTAGATCGATGTCCAACAGGATCGGAAAAGGAATGGAGTCGTTTTCGACAGGGCCCGTGGTGATCTTTTTTTGCAGCTCTTCCACTAGCTTCGCGTCGCCGGCTGTCTCGGTAGGAAAGACCACAAAGAGTTCTGCGTCAAACGGTTCAAGTTCGTCAAAGCGACGCGCCCACTTGGATGTTTGCGAAGCACAGTACAAACAGATCGCACCGGTCCAGCCCCGTGTCACCACCAGGACCGCGTACTTGTGTTGCATTTGACCGACCAGTTTGATCGGTTGCCCGTCCGGACCAATGAACGAAAGCTGCGAGAAGTCGTCGATCGGTTGCGATTGACTTTGCAAGTCATCTGAAAACTTGATGCCATCGTCGATCGCGGGGCGGCAACCCGCCACTGACAACGCAACGACGATTCCGCCGATTGCCAAGCAGATGGGCATGGCGGACGAGGGAAGCGATGGCAAAGTTCGTTGCAATGGATTAGCCCGTGAAAGGATCGGCCCGAGTAAGCTCGCTCGAAACGGGCCAAGCGATCAGGCTAACTCGATGTTTTTGCGCTGAGGGCTTTCGCTCGGGCGGCAGCCGCTTGAGCTTGTCGGATGTGACGCGGTTGGATGATGTCGGACGCTAGCCCCAGGACACCAAACAATCGAATCGTGTAATAGTTTACGTCAATTTCCCACCACCGGTGTTGCACCGACGCACTGGCGGGGTCGGCATGGTGGTTATTGTGCCATCCTTCGCCGGCCGTCAGTAGGGTGACGAACCAATTGTTGCGGCTGTCATCGGTCGTTTCGTAGTTGCGATAACCGAAAACGTGAGTCAGCGAGTTGACGGCCCACGTGATGTGCCAAACCCAAACCGTCCGCACGATCACACCCCAAACAAACAAACTGGCCGCCATCCGGTACGCTTCGGGCGTGTTGCCGTAGATCGCCAGACAAGCCAAGTTGGCGACGATCGCGTACACAATCGCGTGTGCAAAGTAGAAGATGCCTGCGGCGACCGGCAGTTTTTCGAGCCAGCGATAGTAGGGGTCCGCCAGAATATCGCGAGCGTACTTCTCGTACATCGCGAAAGTAGCCAGCGGCGTGCGTGACTCGTGGACCAACCATTGGACGTGAGCCCACAGGAAACTGATTCGTGGCGAGTGCGGGTCGTCTTTATGGTCGCTATGCGAATGGTGCATGCGGTGCCAAGCGACCCAGTGCGCGGGGGTTTCTTGAGCGGTACACATCGCCAACGTCACCAACGTCCGCTCGAACCATTTCGGCGACTTGAAGCTGCGGTGCGACAGCATTCGGTGGTAACCGATCGGGATCGCCATCTGGCCAAACACAACCACGCCAACCAAGAACGCGGCGACGCCTGCCCACGAAAAGAAGTAAGGCAGCACGGCCAACAAGCAAAGTGCATGCAGCGAGATGAAGAAGACCAGGTAGTCTTTTCGAATCTCGGCCATCGTGTGGCCTTCGGGCGTCAACTTGTCATCGGCTGATTTCTCGACCGACTCATCGTTCCGACGCGGACTCTCTTGTTCAGATGTCGGCGATTGACCGGTCGAATCATTCAGCGTTTCGCTTGAGTTTTCGATGGTGGGGGCGTCCTGCGTGGGCAAAAGCGACGGTGCCTCGGTTGCCATCTCGACTCCTGGATGATTAAAAACGGTCTGCACAACGTATCGATCCTGTGTTTCGATGCCGTGCTGTTGTCCGAATGCGATTGGCAACCGGAAACAATTTGTACAGTGATGTGATCCGAATCATACCGGATCGATGCCCATTCCTAGCAGGGGCGAAATGGTTGTTTTTGACTAGCAAGCGAATGTTTTGCTGGCCGACCGTTACCCAGCCCGATTAAACGCTAAAGCTTTTCCATGACGAATCGACTGCGCACCGGCATTGCACGACTGGATGACATGCTTGGCGGCGGATTGTTGCCCGGCAAACTGACGGTTGTGATGGGGGCCACGGGGATCGGAAAGACTCAGTTGGGAATCAGTTTTGCCAACCAGGGTGCTGAACAAGAAGGCGAACGCGGCGTTTTCTTTGATCTGACTTCGCGAGGCGATTCGCAAAATCACGGCGACTATGCAAGTCGCATGTTCGGCTGGGATCTGACCGCCGCTGATTTGGTGGACCGAGTCGACTCATCGGCCGTTTGGGATCGAGATCGGGCACGCCGTGATTCAATTCACTTGTTTCGCGATGCGGGCCGGCGAGTCACGGCCGCTGACATGGACGACGATGGCTGGCGCCGCTGGAAATACGAGCAAGCCAAGAAACTGGACCAGGCGATCGCGTACTTCTATGGCAACTTTGTCCACGGAGTCCGCCGGGTCGTGATCGACGGGATCGAACCGGTTGACCGGGCGGCTCAGTCGATTCAGTTTGAATTGTTCGAGTACGTGTACCACCAAATCCTGCGGAAAGAGCACGATTGGTTGGCCCGAGACCTGTTTCGAGTGGGGTTTCGGGAGAACGCCGACCGAGTGGCCGAGGCTGCTTATGACCACAATTCGGTGGGGTGTGCGATTCTGGCCACCAGCCACGAAGTCATGCTGGATGACCTGATTTCGCGACCGATCGAGTCTGGGGACGTGCTTTCGAACGCCAACACGATCATTTTGATGGGGAAAACCCGGGACGGCAACAAAATGGGCCGCGCTCTTTGCGTCGC
>JBAUHR010000707.1:0-6624 GCA_049680385.1 Rubripirellula sp.
GTACTGCGAGTTGCTGAAAGCGATTCCGGAAGTCGCTGCACGACATCCCAATGTGGTATTTCAGTTTGCCGGTACGAAACTTGATCGCGAACGAAACGTGCATCATGTACAAACAACTGGCGAGCGACTGGATGGTGAGTCACCTGAACAGTGCTATGAAGACAACGTCGCTGGTCGATTCGAGCGAAACTACGAGTATCTAAATGTGCTGGACGAGGAAGGCAAAATCGCAGCTTTGAGACGCTGTAATTTCTTGATGTTGCCTTCCTATTCCGAAGGTTTTTCAATGGCGATTCTTGAAGCGATTGCTACGGGTAAACCAGTCGTGTGTACGGCGGTTGGTGCGATGCAGGACATTCTAACCAGCGGAGAAAACGGCGAAGTCATTCAGCCCGGAGACACTGCCGGATTAATACGTGGGATTCTTCGTCTGTTGGACGATCCAGACTACAGGAATCGAGCTGCGGAACTGAATGCGAAGTACGCACGCGAGAATTTCTCGCAAACTGTGATCGCGAAACGATTGGCTGCTTTGTTTGCAGAGGCGTTGGACAAGTGAACTATCGTTCGAATCAAACTCTCGTTCTTTGCAGCGACGAGAACATGCAAGATGCTAACTTTGGCTTTGCACTGAACACAAAAAGAAAGGCACTCGCATGTGCGGCATAGTTGGATTTCTTAGCCTGCACTCTGAAGCGGAGAAGAAATCGCGTTTAACACGCATGATGGACTCGATTCAACATCGTGGCCCCGACGACGGTCAGCTTTGGACCGACGAAAACGCTGGATTGGGTTTTCGCAGATTGTCGATCATTGATTTGGCTGCCGGGGCCCAGCCACTGTCGAACGAAGACGGAACTGTCTGGCAAATTTTCAATGGCGAGATCTATAACTTTCGCGAGCTCCGCGACACGCTCAAATCGCACGGGCATCGGTTTAAGACGCAGAGCGATTCAGAAGTAATTGTCCACGGTTACGAACAATGGGGCGACGATTTCGTCTCGCGACTCAAGGGAATGTTTGGGATTGCGCTTTGGGATTCGAATAAACGCGAGCTGACGCTGGCGGTCGACCGAGTCGGTATCAAGCCGCTGTACTACTACCAAGACAAGAATGTGCTGGCCTTTGCATCCGAGGCAAAAGCATTGTTTGCGTCAGGCTTGGTCCCATGTGAAGCGGACTACAACACGCTGCCGTTTCACATGACGTTTTTGACGTCGCCATTTCCGCGCACAATGTTCAAGGGTGTGCACAAGCTTGAACCTGGCCACTACATCAAAATCAAAGACGGCCGAATCACTAAACGAGAATACTGGGATCTGATTCCATGTGAGGATGCGCAGCAGTGGGCCGATCGACCGTATGAGAAGATTGCCACATCCGTTGAAGCTGCGGTCGTGAATCAATCAATCTCAGATGTCCCCCTTGGTTCTTTTCTCAGTGGAGGCATTGATTCGTCGGCAGTGTGCGATGCATTGGCGAAGTATTCGCCCAGCCAGATCGAAACGTATTTCATTGGTTTTCGTCCCGAAGACCTCAAAGAAGACGTATTGATGGATGAGCGCGCCTACGCAACGCAAATGGCGAACGAGCTTAAGTCCATTCACCATGAAATCGATATTACCAGCGACGGGCTCGAAGACTTACTGCCCAAGTTGGTCTGGCACATGGACGAACCAGTCGGTGATCCCGCAGCGATCACGACGTTCTTGGTCAGCCGCGCAGCAAGAGAAACGTTGACTGTTCTACTGAGCGGGGCCGGAGGAGACGAAGTCTTTGCTGGATACCCTCGGCATCTTGCAATGATGCTGATGGCGAGATTTCAAAAGCTGCCAACACCATTAAAGTGGCTCGCCTGCAGAACAGGAAAAATTCTGCCGGGAGGCGCGAGTTCGTACATGCGCGGCGCCAAAAAATTCTTGCGTTCTGCCCAGGGTGATGTGCTGGACAGTTATTTGCAAATGCTAACGTACTTCGCCCCAAGTCAGCATCGCGATCTCTTTACGTCCGACTTCTACAACGAATTTTGCCAGGAAGACGTCTATCGATATCACCGAGCATATGCAGATCGAGTGCGAGCCCAGCCGACATTGAACATGTTGCAGTACGTCGACATGAAAACTTTCTTACCATGCTTGAATCTCACTTACACAGATCGCATGAGCATGGCTGCATCGATCGAGGTCCGAGTTCCGCTCTTGGACGACGACCTCGTTGAACAGATGGCGTCTCTACCGGTTCATGAGAAAATTCGTGGTAAGCAACGCAAGTATGGATTCAAAAAATCACAGGAAGGACGCTTGCCCGATGATGTGATCTGGCGAAAGAAAACTGGTTTTGGCGCGCCGATCCAAAGCTGGATTCGCGGGGAGTTGCGTCCAATCGTCGATGAACTTCTGGGGGAGGACCATCTCCGCCAGCAGGGCATCTTCAATCCGAAGACGATTCAAAACCTTTTACTTGCCGAGGATCGCAAAGAGGATTACTACGCGAATCACATCTGGCAATTGCTGACATTTCAATTGTGGCACAAGGCGTTTATCAATCCCGCCAGCTAGCAAACCGACGCACGATCGCGCCGAAGAAACCTTGTTCCTTCAAATTCGACGTAACGCTCTATGAATTATCGTGTTGTTCAAGTCATCGTCGGCGCGGGCATCATTGCGTTACTCTGCGGTGCTGTCGTGCTGTATCTCGCTGACGAAAAGGGAACACCTCGCACAGACTCACGTCTAAGTGAAAATTCTGATCGCCAAGACACCACTGCAACACCCAAAGCTGTGCCTTCGCCGGACCAAGTATTGCCGCAGACAAAGTCGGTAGGTCAGAACGCTGCTGAAGGTGCCGCGAACAATCAGACAAAGACAGCCAATGTCCGGGTGGACGATACCCCCATTGATCGTGACGCTACCACTACCAGCAAAGCGAAATCAGGTGGTCGGCAAGATGGACAGCGTATCAACCCGTATTACGCAAAACGACAATGGCATGTTTGGTCGGTTGATCAGCCGGACGGCAAAAAACTGCCGGCTGAATTTGAGTTAACAGTACCGTCGAAACGGGTCTTTCCGGACGGCGATTCTTTTCTGTCTTACAGCAGCGAGCCATCGGCTTATGCTGGATGCTGGGATGACGTTTATGTCAGCCAAGACAATTTCCACAGCGTGATTGCAAAACAATGGAACGATGATGACGGTCACGTTTTCAAACTCGACGGGCAAATTCCGCGACTGAAACGCGGCACCTTTTCGTTTGGCATCAGGGGCAATCAAATATTGTCGCCCGACTCGGCCGAGCTAAGACTTGTCGGGGCGAATTTCACCAGTCAATCAACGACAGGCATGGGGCACGATATCGCCAACAATGGTATCCAAATGCTGGTCAATGAGCGCGAGTTTTACTTCGCCAACGTGTTGCGTTGTGGTCCGGCCCATGTTTCGTTTCGCGAGCTTTCCTTGGACGAATCGACAGACGAATATCAGGCCCTCGTGCCGTGCATGTTCAATTCGATTGGTTCGTCGATGAGTGAATCTTGGGCGATGGGAAAGATGGTGATCGCTGGCGCCCACCTTCGTGCAGAGGTCAAGCAAGCAGCGAAGTTACACGGGATCTACCCCGCAACACTATTGCTTCTGTGGAAAGCTGGATTGCCATACGAAGAACGATTTGGACACGAACTACGGCACCGTGTCGCGTATTGTGGTGACGGAATCGACCGGGAAAAACGTGCAACACTGCAAGCCAGCGCCGCGATGTTGCCTCACACATACGACGACACGGACCACTTGCTCCGAATGGTCGACATCGCCAAATCGTTGACAGTGGCGCCGCCCGTTTCAGTAATCCGAATGGGTGCGGTTAATGGTGGCAAGCTTGTTTATGGTGGCAAGACGACGGCTTTGATTACTCAATCAACAGACGATGTGATACTTCGTTTTTCTGCAGTAGAGAGTTTTGACATCCAAGGATTGCCGATCAATGTCGATGTGACTCAATTGTATGGGACGCCCGGAGCAGAGGTTCGACGGTTGAACAATAATGAGTTTGAGATCACAGTCCCTTTTCGCGCCAATATGCCGCGCGGCCGCAGTAGCTTTGCTGTGATTGCAAACAATGGACACGTTGACGGCAATCCGGCGATTGTCAACGTCTTCCGCTCATTGGGCACGGTCAATCTGCGACCAGTCTTTCGCATTTCCGAAGAGTTTGTGGTCGTGCCCGGCAAGAAGGCTGAATTCGAAATCAAGGTGAGCGATCCGGAAGGCTTCGAAGTTTCGTTGCACAAGCATGTTCATACACGGGGCGACCTTCAGGGCAAGCGTTTTGTTTGGGACTGCCCTGCCGATCAAACGGATGGAGACTATCCTGTGACGATCATCGCTTCGGACGGTTGCACAGGAAGCAGCTACAGTGCCGTCAAGTTGCCGCTAAAAGTTCGGACGGTCCTCGCCACAATGGCGGCTGATTCTACTGACGGGAAAGTTCCTTTGGAAGTGAATTTTTCTGCGACTGGTTCGCGTGACACTCAATCGCGTCCTGTCAACTATCGCTGGGACTTTGGAGATGGAAAACCATCGACCGATATGAATCCAACTCATGTGTTCACGGATCCGGGATTTCACAAAGTTCGATTGACTGTATCTGCTGGGGCCTCCTTGGACACCAAGGAAGTTGTCATTCACGCGAGACACAACTGGAAGAATGTGATCGACAATGGCTGGAGCGAGAAAGGAGTCTCCGCCAGTGTGTGGAATGTGCATCCTGATCTGACCGCGAAGCCAGGCAAGTTTGGCAGTCAAAAGACTATTCAAGTCACGGTTGCAAAACGATCTCATTTGCGAAAACCAGTCGAGTCAAAGTTAGCGATCAAGACTCCTTGTTTTGTTGAAGCTGAATTCTATCGCGGTAACAAAACGTCGGGTGTTGGGATCGAGATGTTCGGCGCGGTATTTGGCTGTGGCCTACTAGCTGATGGCAAGATGTTTGCAGATGATCTTTCGTTCTCCGATAAAGATGGTCACGTCCTTGTTGGAGATTTTCCCACCAATCCAGCCAATTTGTCATCATTGCGAGTTTACGTCACTGCTGACAGTGCCAACCCTGGTCGATTCGTGTTCAGTGGTGTTTTGAACTGCGACAATGGTGAGTCGTTCTTTCGTATAGGCAACCGTTCTTTAGCAACGGATCGGGTGTCCATTCTAGGCGGTGAACTCGGCAGCCAGCACTTCACTCGCTTTCAGGTATGCTCGCCGTAGCCACGCATGGGTTCTTGGGCTTCTTGTCTAACCCATGATTTTGGTTGTGACCTTCTGAATCGGTGTTTCATTTGCTAATCCGTAGGACTCGATGATGATCTCTTTACCGGTCATGAGGTCTGTATCAGCCGCCATTTTGACAATCGGCGACTCATCATGGCTAGACGCGTCTAGGACTAGCCGGAGCAATCTGGTTTGACCACGATAGGGATGGTTTTTCTCCAACGCCCGCTTCCACGTTTTCGATTCTTGGACATCCGTCCTACGGCGAATCGCAGCACTACGTAAACAAAACAACAATGCAGCAACTGACTCAACAATTGAAAACTGGCGTCACCAAAATCCTTGAGGTTCCTGTGCCTCAGGTGGGGCCTGGGCAAGTCTTGGTACGAAATCACTTCTCGTTGATCAGTGCGGGGACGGAAGGATCGACGGTTAAAGCTGCCAGAAAGAGCTTGATCGGAAAAGCTAAGGAGCGGCCTCAGCAAGTCAAGCAGGTGATTGACGTCTTGAAATCGCAAGGTCCTGTGCAAACCTATCGCGCCGTGATGAAAAAGTTGGAGGCTTATTCGCCGTTGGGCTACAGCACGGCTGGTGAAGTCATCGAGGTCGGAACTGACGTGACGGAGTTTTCGGTTGGTGACCATGTTGCCTGCGCTGGACTGACTGCGAACCATGCCGAGATCATTCCGGTACCCGTCAATCTGTGCGTCAAACTGGATGCAGGCGCCGACTTGGGTGCAGCGGCTTACAACACGCTTGGCGCCATTGCAATGCAAGGCGTGCGGCAGGCAGATTTACGATTAGGCGAGTCGTGCGCGGTGATTGGCCTGGGCCTGTTGGGCCAATTGACTTGTCTGATGCTGCGTGCAGCGGGGGTCAAGACTTACGGAATTGACGTTGCTGCTGCAGCGGTCGCCACAGCCAATGAACATGCCGCCGATGAAGCTTGGACTCGTGACACGCCTGGCATCGCCGATTTGATATCGCAGCGAACCGGTGGCTTGGGAGTGGATGCCGTTGTGATCACCGCTGCGACTAGCAGCACTGATCCAATTAATTTCGCAGGCGAAATCTGCCGCAAACGCGGACGCGTCGTCGTTGTCGGTGCCGTTCCAACCGGGTTCGAGCGCGACCCTCATTGGTACCGCAAAGAACTTGAGTTGCGGATGTCGTGCTCGTACGGCCCTGGGCGATATGACCCGGAATACGAGGAAAAAGGCAACGACTATCCTGCTGCCTACGTTCGCTGGACCGAGCGTCGCAACATGGAATCGTTTCAGGAATTAATTACAAGCGGGCGTATTGATCTTGATTACCTGACCACGCATCGTTTTCCACTGGACGATGCGGGTGAAGCCTACGATAT
>JBAUHR010000708.1:0-25620 GCA_049680385.1 Rubripirellula sp.
TGGATATCGAGAACAAGTACCGCGGCTGGGACGTGTTCCTGGCCGGCGGAAAGTTGGCGATGCACTTGGTTGACCGCTGGCCCGAGGAAGCGATCAAGGTCACGACGAAAGAGCGAGTCGTTGAAAAGAACCGCTGGCATCATGTCTGCATCACCTACGACGGTTCAGCAACCGCAGCCGGCATCAAAATCTACGTCGACGGCCAACCGCAACGAACAACCGTTGACAACGAAACGATCGCCCCGAAGAACAGTACTGCCGATATCCGATCCGAAACTCCGCTACGCGTTGGCCAGCGAAGCACTGCCGATATTCACACCGGATCAATTCGTGACGTCTACATTCTTGACCGCGAACTGTCATCCGAACAAGCTGATGATCTTCGGATCAACGATCAACTAGCGTCGATTATCGTGACGCCACTTGCCGACCGAACCGCGTCGGAACAGACGACGCTGCAGGAACATTTCCTGAAACGACATGACACCGAATTCAATCGTCTGTCCGAGTTGATCGTGGACTTGGAAACCCAGCAACAAACGATTCGTGATCGCAGTCCAGTCACGTTGGTGCAATCCGAGCGACCAGATCAGCCAGCGATGGCCAATATCTTGATGCGCGGCGATTACACCATGATCGGCGACGAAGTCACCGCCGCACCACCGGAATCTCTGCACCCGATCGCCGCCGACGCACCGGCCAATCGCCTTGGGTTGGCACAGTGGACGGTCGATCCCGCCAATCCGCTGACACCGCGAGTGACCGTGAACCGATTCTGGCAACAGATCTTTGGCGCGGGCATTGTCACAACCAGCGAAGACTTTGGCGTGATGGGGTCGCCGCCGTCGCACCCTGAATTGCTGGACTGGTTGGCGATTGACTTTGTCGAAAATGGCTGGGACGTCAAACGGTTTTTTAAGCAAGTCTTGATGTCCGCAACGTACCGACAGGCTGCCATCACGACGGACGAGAAACGCGAAAAGGACCGAGACAATTTCTTGCTCTCGCGTGGCCCCCGTTTTCGCATGGACGCCGAAATGATCCGCGACTCGGCCTTAGCCACCAGCGGGTTGCTGTCTCGCAAAATGTTCGGTCCCGGAACTCGCCCGTATCAACCGGACAACCTGTGGAACATGGTCGGGCTAGGCGGCAGCAACACTCGTGACTATCGCCCTGACGAAGGCGAAGAACTTTACCGACGGTCAATCTACACATTTTGGAAACGAATGTCCCCGCCGCCGGGACTCGAGGCATTCAACGCCCCGAACCGGGAAGTCTGCACGGTCCGGCGAGAACGAACCAACACTCCGCTGCAAGCCCTCGTCACGCTCAACGCGCCCGAGTACATCGAAGCGGCACGCAACTTGGCCCAGCACTCGATCCAGGCCACCGTGGATGCCGACGAAACGATCCAGCGAATCGCAATGGCCGTACTTGGCCGACCGTTTCGTCATGACGAGACTCGCATCGCGATGGAAAATCACACCGCGTATTTGGACCACTTTTTGGCGAATCCCGACGATGCGAAACAACTGATCAGCGTCGGTGATTCCCTTGCCGACCCAACCGTGTCGCCCACCACGCTTGCCGCTTGGACGATGACATGCAACGAAATCCTAAACCTCGACGAAACGCTCAACAAGTGATTGCTAGAGAATCCATGACACCTTCCCAAATTGTCATTGCTCGCGAAGCTGAATTGATTCGAACTCGGCGTCAATTTTTGGCGAGCGGAAAACACTTGCTCGGAACCGCTGCACTTGCGTCGCTGATGGGTAGCCGACGAGGATTTGCGGACAGTCGACCGTCGCGGCCGCCTTCGTTTGGTGCCGTACCAACGCATTTTGCGCCCAAAGCGAAACGCGTCATTTACTTGCACATGGTTGGCGGCCCATCCCAGATGGACTTGTTCGACTACAAGCCGGGAATGAAAGACTACTTTGACAAAGACCTTCCCGAATCGATCCGCCAAGGCCAACGCTTGACGACGATGACCAGTGGTCAGTCTCGATTCCCAATCGCACCGTCAAAGTACCCGTTCAAACAGTACGGGGAAAACGGCATGTGGATGAACTCGGAACTGTTGCCGTGGTTGTCCAAGAAGTCGGACGAAATTTGCTGGATGCGAAGCCTGCATACCGAAGCGATCAATCACGAACCGGCCATCACAGCCATGCAAACGGGCAACCAAGTGACTGGCCGGCCGTGTTTAGGATCGTGGGCGTCGTATGGTTTGGGTTCTATGAACGAGAACCTGCCATCGTTTGTTGTGCTCGTGGCAATCCCAAGCAATCGAGAACAAGAACAGTCGATCTCGGCGCGCCTTTGGAACGCAGGCTATTTGCCGGGCGAACATTCGGGCGTTTCGTTCCGCAGCAGTGGCGATCCGATTCTTTACATCAACAATCCTGCGGGGGTGCCCGATAAACTTCGGCGTCGATCGATCGAAGGCATCAACGCGCTGAATCGGATGAACTTGGAAGCCATCGGTGACACGGAAACCAACACGCGGATTCAACAATACGAAATGGCGTTTCGGATGCAGGCTAGTGTTCCCGAACTGACCGACATCGAATCCGAATCGCAACTGACGTTTGATCTTTATGGTGAAGAAGCCAAGAAACCGGGAACGTTCGCGAACTCTGCGTTGATGGCTCGCCGGCTTTCCGAACGCGGCGTGCGATTTGTCCAGATCTACCACAACAACTGGGACCACCACGCCAACGTCGGTGGACGGATGCCAAGCCAATGCAAAGACGTTGATCAACCGTGTTATGCGTTACTGGAAGACCTAAAGCGTCGCGGCATGCTGGACGACACATTGGTGATTTGGGGCGGTGAGTTTGGCCGAACGATCTACACGCAAGGAAAGCTGACCACGGAAAACTATGGACGCGACCACCACCCCCGCTGCTTCACGATGTGGATGGCGGGTGGCGGCACCAAGGCCGGTCAGATTTATGGCGAGACCGACGAGTTTTCGTACAACATCGTTCGCGACCCACTGCACATCCGTGACTTCCATGCCACGGTGCTGGATCTGCTCGGGTACGATCACGAGCGATTGACGTACCGCTTTCAGGGACTCGACCAACGCTTGACGGGCGTGGAAGAAGCACGCGTGGTGCGCGAACTGATCGGCTAGCAACCAAGCTGAACTCAATCGAAAAGTTTCTCGCCGCAAAAATTTATGCAGTCGCCAGCGTATCCAATCGCGGGAACAAGCACGGCAACGAAGTTTTCCGCGCCTTGCTTGCGGCCAACCGAGAGACCTAAGTGGGTAATTGACTTCGAGTGCGAGTTGCTCCCTCCCTAATCGTGACCGGTTAGCCGAATGCTTGTGTACGACGCTGGATCGCGTCCAACGGATTCGTGGCGACATAGATGTGCCACCCCCAGAGCAACAAACAAATAAAGGTTGGCCTGCGAGCATCGATTGCTTCTCGCTCATTTCACTCAACCACGATCGAGTCGACCAATCTCTTAAACGGCCCTGGCTTCTTGTCACCGAACAAGGTGCCGATGGAATGAACTTGGCTGGGCGTCAGCTTTATGTTGGGCATGGGGCGACCGTGGGAATAAGCAACGAACTTATCGACAGGAAGTTTTACCTCGGTCCACCAACAGGCTTTCGTGTCGAATTCCAGTTGATACGAGAACGCGGTGTGGCGATCGGGAGTGTAGAGATTGAACGTGAAGCGTCGCCCATCGCCTTTGGCTCGCAATACGATCGTTTCGCCGGGATCGAGGCCGAGTGAGCCGCTTGGTCGGGACCGCACCGAAGCAAACCGACCATTGTTTTCGAGCCCAAGGTTGCCGGCGTAACAATCTTGGAAAGATCTGACGTGGCGAGAGAGCGACACATGCCCTTGGTGTTACGTGGGCCGACCGCGTGAGTCGCTTCGGAAGCTCTGGACGCAGTTGTATGGGGAAGAGTCTTACGATCGGTGCCTGCAAAGTCAGGCAGAAAATGCAAAGGAACGCGTGCAAGATCGCCCACCATCGATTCAACGGTCCTTGCCCGGCCTTGCTGCTTCCCGGCCACGCCAAGAATCGTATCTGGTAAAATTTTTCTAGCGAATCAAACGTCTTGATTCGCGTCCCCACCGAACCCAATGCGGCGACAAAGCCCAACGCACGATCTATGCATGCACCTCCTGTGCCTCCAAAGATCGCTATCCGCAATTCGCTATCCGACTGAGGTGCTGTCTTTGGTTGCAGGTGTCAGTTCCAGATTAAGGTTGCGATAGTCCACTCGCAATTCGAGCCCCAGCAATAGTCCCACACCGAGCAGCGGGCACTCACCATCATTTGCGATGATCTCGAGCGTCTTCGTGTTGCCAAACCACTCGATCAAACACGAGTACGTGCTTAACGCGACCTCTGAACCATCCGCTAAAATTGCGTCGACGCTACCCGACGCTTCGAGTCCAAAACGCTCGATGAATGCTACTGGTACTACGAGATCACCAGTGAACCCAGTGTCAACCCAAACGTCTATTGACTCTGCAGGCATCTCAAGCGACTTCCTCAACTTGACTGAAATCAGTGCGCGGCCACCGTTGTCAACGGTCCCCCTCATTGAATGTGCATACCGAAATGCACCGCTGCTTTGTGCCCCACACGGATCACATGTGCAGGGCGGCTTGGGTGCTTCTGCCTTGATTTTCCGATTGCTTCGCTCAGTGTCGCCCCAAGGAAAAAGTCACCGGATTCCGGTTCGATTGCGACAAATTTGTCGGGATCTGAAGCTTCAAGACAGGCTTTTAGCTGCTCGTGATAGATTATTTTCGCGCGCTCGGCGACACTATCGTCAACTTTCTGAATCATAAAGGCCTCCACTGGGTTCATTTAATTATAGGCGGTCACGCGGGGTTCGTCCATCGACTCCTATCGCAAAGAGCATGATGACCATGCTTTGCACCGGAGACGCGAGTTAGCGTTGTTTTTTGATGAAGGCTCGTTCGTCGACGCCCGGTGATCGATACCGGTGAACGTGACCGACTTCGCCGGTGCAAAGCCTAGCAACCACTCTTGTTGAGTGCCGCTTTTTTGCTGGGTGAGGGTCAGCATCCCTGACAACACGTGCGCATTCAGTCAACCTCACTGACTCGGATTCCACAGTCGGGGACGTTCATACATGACGGTCGCGTCGTTCTTGAAACAGCACGCTCATGAGACAGAGTGCCGTCAGCAAGGCTCTGTTAAGACGGCTGCAAAACTTGCGTTCCAGATTTCGCAAGCACGCTGGCGACTCCCCGCTCGCTTCCCTCACGCGAGATCTTTCCGAGACCAACCGGAGTCCCAGCCCATGACGCCCCACAAGAAGCAAAACGGCCCGTTCACTCGGGGGATTGTCGAAGACATGTTGATTCGCCACGAGGCCACTCAAACCATCGACGCCTACACTTATCACACCAGGAGTTTTACCGACGTTATCAAAGTCGTTAGATCCTTCCAGCTCTACCTGATCCAAGTGACGCACCTTCCTGATGGCGTTGTAATCGACCGGCCCCCGGTTCACCGAAGCGGCCCGTCTGCGGATCCCCGACACCGACTCCGATCGGATGATGATTCGAGTCGCCAACAAGAGGCCTGACTCCATTGCGCCGTCAGAGCCTGAGCCAATTGCCCTACGCTTCCAAATCGGAACCTGACACTTTTCTCGGTTTCAACATCGTTCGCGACCCACTGCACATCCGTGACTTCCATGCCACGGTGCTGGATCTGCTCGGGTACGATCACGAGCGATTGACGTACCGCTTCCAGGGACTCGACCAACGCTTGACGGGAGTGGAAGAAGCACGCGTGGTGCGCGAACTGATCGGCTAGCAACCAGATTGTCCGTATCGCTATGCGATGATTTCGTGGATGTGTTCGATTGGTTCGACGCCAACAAGTTTCTGTTCTAGGCCGCTGTAGAAGTACGACAGGTGGTTTGGGTCGAGTCCGAGTTGGTGCAGGATCGTGGCGTGCAAGTTTTTCACGTGCAGCGGGTTTTCAACGGCTGCCGCACCGAGTTCGTCGGTCGTTCCGTGGCTGACGCCTCCCTTGATTCCACCGCCGGCCATCCACATGGTGAAGCCGTAGGCATTGTGATCTCGACCGCTGCCGTTGGCGTATTCGGCGGTCGGTTGGCGTCCGAATTCGCCGCCCCAGACAACCAGTGTTTCGTCTAGCATGCCAGTTCGTTTTAGGTCGGCAAGCAACGCAGCGATTGGCTGATCGGTATGACCAGCGTGTTTGTTGTGGTTGTCTTCCAGATCACCGTGAGCGTCCCAGTTATCATCGTTGTGGGCACCACCGCTGTAGAGTTGCACGAAACGCACACCCCGTTGGACCAAACGACGGGCCATCAAACAGCGAGTTCCAAAATCGCGAGTGCCTTCTTTGTCGATCCCGTACATGGCGAGCGTCTGAGCATCTTCGCCCGCCAGATCGACGGCCTCCGGTGCAGTCGACTGCATGTTGTACGCCAATTCATAGCTGGCGATCCGCGACGCCAAATCATCATTCCCACCGCGGCCAACCAAGTGACGATTGTTGGCATCCTGGATCGAATCGATCAGCTTGCGTTGCACGCCCTCAGGAAAATCGGCGGGTGGTGCGAGGTCAAGAATCGGCGCCCCTTTGCTGCGGAAGACGGTTCCCGCGTAAGTCGCCGGCATATACCCGCTAGACCAGTTTTTTGCGCCGCTGATCGGGCCACCAGTCGGATCCAGCATGACCACAAAACCGGGCAAGTTTTCGTTGACCGTCCCAAGCCCATAATTGACCCATGACCCCATCGCTGGGTTGCCCGACAGGATCTTGCCGCTGTTCATCATCAACATGGCCGACCCGTGGATCGGCGAGTCCGCCGTCATCGAATGCAAGAAGGCGATGTCATCGACGTGCTTGGCCACGTTTGGAAACAGCGAACTGACCCATTTTCCGCACTGGCCGTGCTGTTTGAATTTCCAACGCGGTTCGACGATGCGTCCACCGGCTTTATGACCGCCGCGACCGAACGTTTTGACGTCGACGGTCTTGCCGTCCATCCCGGTCATTTTCGGCTTGTAGTCGAACGTGTCGATGTGGCTGGGGCCGCCATACATGAACAGAAAGATCACCGACTTGGCCTTGGGGGCAAAGTGAGGCGGTTTGGCGGCGAGTGGATTTTGAAAGACCGTTTCATTCGCATTCGCAGAACCGGAAAAGAACCCGTCACGCGAAAGCATCGACGACATTGCCGCAGCACCAAAACCGGCGCCGGATTGCCAAATGAATTCGCGACGAGTACGTCCACAGAAACCGGTTCGTTTTCGATTTTCAGTCATGGATTTCTTGGGAGTTAAAGCTGCTGTTGGAATTCAAATATTGATGGGCCGCGTCAAAACTAGTCGACGAAAAAACTAGTCGACGAAAAAACTAGTCGACGAAAAGGAACTCGTTCCAATTCATCACTGACAAGCAATACAACTGGACCGCTCGTGTTCGCGGCAGGCTGTACTCGTCTTGCAGTGCAACGATCAATTCGTTGCCCGCCGCCACCTCGTCCTCGGTTGCCTGTCGCTGAAGCACAGCGTTGACCGTGCGCCGCACGATTTCGGGATTGTCCGTTGCCTCATTCAACTCGTCCGCGCCGATCGACTTGGCCAACCGTGCCCCTTGTTCGTGAATGAAGTCGCTGTTGAGTAGCGACAGAGCCTGACCGGGCTGCAGCGTGGCGAAACGTTCTTCGCACGTCAGGTCGGGATCCGGAAAATCGAACGCCGACAGCAATGGTGTCAGTAGCGATCGCTTGACGTGAATGTAGGCGCTTCGCCGATTGCGTTGATCCTCGGACGAATCCCCCCAACCTTCACCTGGCCGCGATTGACCGGCCAATACTTCGGCGGACAACTGCGGATAAAAGCTGGGACCGCCGATGCTGCGGTTGAGCGAACCGTTTGCTGCCAAGACCGAATCACGGACTTCTTCGGCCGCCAAACGACGCGGATCAAAACGCCAAAAACGATTGTTATCCGGGTCCACCGACTCGCCCTTTTCATGGCTGGCGGACGACATCTGATAGGCGCGACTGGACATGATCAGACGATGCATCGATTTCAGCTTCCAATCTCCATCGATCAATCGCCTTGCCAACCAATCCAACAGCAACGGATGCGTTGGCGGCGTACCGAGTTGCCCAAAGTTATTGCTGCTGCGAACGATGCCGCGGCCAAAGTGAAACTGCCACAAACGGTTTGCCATCACGCGTGCCGACAACCGGTTGTCAGGATCCGTCATCCAATCGGCCAGAACGCGGCGGCGACCGGCTGATTTTGATTCATCGCCAAGTTCCGGGAACGTGGGCGTTTCGCTGCCAAAAATCTTAGGAAAGTCAGGCTCGACCGGATCGGATGGCGAATGTGGATTCCCTCGGAACAGCACGAACGTTTGTTCGGGTTTGGCTTCACAACGCGCCAGTCCCATGACCGTTTCGCGTTCTGGCAAAGCATCGCGATGCTTCCGCGCATCGGCAAGTTCCAAAACCAGTCCCTGATAGACCGACCACTGTTCGGCGTCCAAAAATTGTTGCAGCTTGGCGTCCAGGACTTTCTTGCGGGCACGCGGTTTGCCTTCGGTGGCACGCTGGTCCGGGCCATCCATTTTTGCAATACCGGCCTGCTCGATCTCGTGCATTTCAGATTCGATGCGTTGGATTTCGCCGTCGAGTCGTTGATGTTCGGCAGCGATCGCCGGTGGAGTCACATCAATCTGGTTGTTGGTCGAACCGTCACCGCGAGTCGCAAACGAGGTTACGTCAGCCAAGAACGCGACCATGCTGTAATAATCGGCCTGTGGGATCGGATCGATTTTGTGATCATGACAACGAGCACAATTGATCGTCAGACCAAGAAACGCTTGTCCGGTCGTCGTGATGATGTCGTCAATTTCGTCAAACCGAGCTTGCAACGGATCAGCCGGTTCATCGTCCCAAATGCCCAATCGATAGTAGCCCGTTGCGGTCAGTGATTCTTGTGTGACGTTGTCCAGTTCGTCGCCCGCAAGTTGCTCGCGGACGAATTGGTCGTACGGTTTGTCGTTATTAAACGCTTCAATGACGTAGTCGCGGTACTTCCACGCGTTTTGCTTGGGGTTGTCACGTTCGAAAGAATTGGTTTCGGCATAACGAACCAAATCCAACCAGTGCCGCCCCCAACGAACACCGTACTGGGGCGAATCGAGCAATTCGTCGACCAGTCGCTCGAACGCCAGCGGATCTTTGTCGGAAACAAACGCTTGCACCTGAGCCAAGCTGGGCGGCAACCCCGTCAAATCGTAGTACGCGCGGCGGATCAATTCGTGGCGCGTCGCTTGGGCATTGGGGCTAAGCCCGACTTCGGCAAGCGAATCAAAGATGAACGCGTCGATTGGGTTTTCATTCCAATCCGCATCGGCGACAACCGGTGGTGCCGGATTCTTCATGGGCTCGAACGCCCAGTGGTCACTCCAATCTGCCCCTTCGGCGATCCAAGCCTTCAACGTCTCGATTTCTTCGGGTGTTACCGGATCGCCTTCGGGAGGCATCTTTTCGTATTCGTCGTCCGACGTAATTCGAGCGATCAGAACGCTGGCGTCGACGTCGCCTGGCACGATCGCAAAATCACCGGATTCGGTTTCGGCGTAAGCAGAATCTTTGTCGACGAACTTCAAGCCACCTTCGGCTTTGTCGGGACCGTGACAGGCATAGCATCGCTTGGCCAGAATCGGTTGCACTTGGCGTGCAAAGTCGATTGACTTCGCGTCTTGAGCATCCGCTGCCGAACCGCCGTTCGAAACCAGCAGAACCAACGGTGCGAGAAACGCAAACGAAGTCGCGAGTCGACGAAAAAGTGTCGTCATCAGGAGAAAACCAGTGATGGCAGGGAAGGCGGGTGGTGGGCAGGACGCAGACCCCAACACGCTCTCGAAACTCAAAAGCTTTGAACTATGTCGCATCCTGTCCCGCTATCCTAGCCATTAATGAGGGAACACCCAAGCGATTACCAACAATTCGGTCAGCCTCTTTTTGCGTGAAATCGTCAGCCAAGTGCCTGATCCGGCGAAAGCCAGCGTGATTCCACACACACGGCGATTGAGATCGACGGGCAACTCGCACCTGGCAAACAATCTCAGCATTACAATTGCACTGCGTATAAAATCGCGTTTTAATGAGCTTCAGCAGGCCCAGCGACTGAGATTCTTTCCACAACGCGCTCATCAAACCGAATGCGAGCAGGTGGAATTGCAGTTGCGACTCTGCCTTCGGATGACCAGATTTCAATTTGTCACCAGCAGCACTCGGATCTGCAAATGCGGTCCCGTCGCCTGACCAGTTTTCCTTTTTAAGTCTGTGATGCACGACAAATCTCATCTGACTCTCCCTACGGTGTCTGTTCTGGATGTTCCCGTCGGACACGACCGCCCCAACGTGTTGCTGATTGTTGAAACGGCAATGTCGTTTGGCCGAGGCGTGTTGGAGGGAATCAGCCGCTATTTGATGCAGAACCCTGGGTGGGCAGTTCAACTGAACATTCACGAATTTGTGACCGCGCCACCAAAGTGGTTACGACATTGGGAAGGCGATGGCATCATCACTCGATCCACGACGCCCGAAATGGCCAAAATGATTTTGCAGTGGGGGATTCCCGCGGTAAATCTGACCGACATCTACGGCGAGCAGGGGATTCCATCGATTCTGTGCGACCATAGGGCCATCGGCCGAATGGCGGCAGAACATTTGATTCAGCGCGGGCTGACAAGCTTCGCTTTCTGTGGCTTTAGCGATCACTATTGGTCATCCGAACGTCAACTGGGATTTACATCAGCGGCCAGCGAACACGGTTATGAAGTTCACACTCATTTGCTGAACTGGTCCAACGCACGCCAATTCGGATGGGAGAAACAGCAGACCAAAATCGTTGATTGGCTCAAGAGCCTACCCAAACCCATCGGCGTGATGGCATGCAACGATTTCCGCGGCCAACATGTCCTAGAAGCCTGTCGGACTGCGGAAATACAGGTTCCTGATCAAGCAGCAGTGATCGGTGTCGACAACGATCAGGTGATCTGTGATTTCTGTCAGCCGCCCTTGTCGAGCGTGATTCCGCCGGCCGAGCAGATTGGTTTCGAAGCGGCACGATTGCTTGACCGCCTGATGAAAGGCGAGCAACCCGAGAATTCGAATCGATTGATTCCGCCGCTTGGAATCACCGCCCGGCAATCGACCGACGTAATGTCGATCGAAGATGCTGAAGTCGTGATGGCGCTCAAGATCATCCGCGAACGGGCTTGCCTGGGGCTGAACGTAAACGACATTTTGCAAGAAGTTCTGATCGCACGTAGTTCGCTGGAACGACGATTTCGCAAGGCGATCGGACGCTCGCCACAGGCCGAGATTCGTGACGTGCAAATGAAACGAGCTCGCCAGTTGCTCGTCGAAACCGACCTTTCGCTTGCCCAAATCGCTTCGCTGACCGGATTTAAACACTCCGAGTATTTCAGCGTTGTCTTCAAACGCGAAATCGGCCAAACGCCGGGCCAGTACCGATCGATGATCGGCTAACGGCATCAGTCGCGGGGCAGACATGTCGATTGAGCAAAGAATCTTGCTGAGCAATGTCGTGCTGTGCGTTCGTGAAACACCATGCCCAAGCGTTCGCCTGTTCGCGGAAATCAAGTTTTTGGCGTTTGCGGCCGCCGGGAAACTTCGTATATCCAAGAGCCACGCATTTGACTTCTGTCCCCTCGAAAGCCCCATGATGAAACGGATTGTCCCTTGGCTCGTCGGATTTGCCGTCTATGGACTTCGATTGACGTGCCGGGTCCGAGTCCACAACGATCCTCGTGGCCGAATCCGAAGTCAAACCGGTCGCACCTATGTGTTCGCGCAACTGCATGCCCATCAAGTGGCCGCGGGGATGTTCGGCGATCCCGGAACCGGTGCGATGGTGTCTCGTTCGGCCGATGCTGAAATGATCGTGCCCACGCTTCGGCTTTGCGGTAAGACTCCCGTGCGCGGCAGCAGCGGCAAATCACGCAAGGGCGGCGCAACCGCGCTACATTGCCTGGTCCGTCACGTCGAATCGGGTTGGCCAGCGGTGATCGCCGTTGATGGACCGCGAGGACCACGCGGGTCTGTTCAGAAGGGTGCGGGTTTCTTGGCCCAAAAGACACGAACCCCTGTTTTACCCGTATTAGCGATTCCGACACGCCGCTGGATCCTTGGCCGAACTTGGGACCGAATGCAGATCCCCAAGCCTTTTGCGATCGTTGACGTCTACTTTGGTGAACCAATCGACGTCGCAGCGGACAGCGACATGGACGCCATTGCCGAAACCGTGCGACGTTCGCTACACGAACTTGAACACAACCATGATCCAACCGAACGGCCTGATACGCCGTTTTCGAACACCGAGTTTCTCTTGCGTGCTGCTTAGCCACCCGACTGTTGGCACTATCAAGATTCGGAATAACCGGAACTTGCGGCATGGCCCGACCTTGCTAGGCCCGAGCTAGGCCTGAGCGTTCAGATTGCATCGATCCGGACAACTGATCCAACCGACTTGACCCCTGAAGGGCATTGCCTCGCCACTTGGCGTGTGCCATTTCAAGTCTGTTGGGACCGATTCGACGATGACCGATCCGATTCGTAAAAAAGCAAACCGAACCACGCATCCAGGTGATGTCGTGGCGTCGCGTTGCTTTGGTCTGCGGATCGAAAGCCATTCGTTGCAAGTCGCAATCGCGACTCCTATCGACGACGACCGCTATGAAATCACGATCGATAGTCTGGCCTGTCCCGAACCGGACGGATGGCTGAACTGGAATGGTCGCGCTGCGTTAGTCGAGGCATTCGAAACGCTTGTCGACCGGCACGGCATGCAGCGACATCCGATTGCCGTTTCGCTTGACGGCGACTTCTGTGTGACACGAGTGACAATCGGCACGGCCAATGAAGTTGATCACGAACTTGGGATGTTAGCCAATCGGATCCCTCGCTACTTGCAACTGGGACCGGGCGAAAAAGTCACGGGCGTTGCGCGCCGAAAAATTGACGCGACCACCGACTATGCGGTTACCGGCGTTGTAAACCGATCACTGATTCAATTGATCTATGACTCGCTTCGGAACGCGGACATCGAAGTCATGTGGGTTGAACCTTCGTTGGTAGGTATCGCACGACTGGTCGGCGAGCCCGCGTTGTGGGGCGACCAACCGATCATGATTGCCGACGGAACCGGCAAGCAATGGGACGTCGGCATCGCCAGCTCGGGTCGCCTGCTGCTGGACTATCGACCGGCCAGCGCAAACAGCGAACAAGGTTTGCGCGACGCTCTCGATGGACACATCACACGGCTGAAACGTTTTTGTCACCGCCACCTACGCGGTGTGTCGGGTGAACTGAAAGAAATGCTGATCTGTGGCGACGGTAAACGGCCACAACTAGCCGTCGATGCAATTGGAAACGACTTCGACGTCGAACCCAAAATCCTGCAGGTCCCACAGCTTCCAAACATCTTCCAAATTAGCGACGACGACCGTCGATCCAGTTGTGTACCGGCTGTCGCAACGGTATTCCCACTACTGATGCGGGTACAGGCCAGCGACGTACCGGACCTGCTAGTTCAGGTTCGCCGTGCACCCGACCTATCGTGGCCTCAACAAGCGGCCAAGATGCTATGGCCGGTTGCCGTCGCCAGCATTTGCTTGATCGCCTCCTATGGATTGGTTTCGAAAGAACGACGCCGACATGCCGGATCCAAACAAGGACGTCTTGAGCTGCAATCCCAGATCGTCGCCAGCAATGTCAAGTTCAGCCAACTAGCGCGCAAACGCGAACATCTGAATTATTTCAAGATGATCAAGCAGCAAACAACTGAACCGGATTGGTCTCAGATGTTGTCGAACGTCACACAAAGCCTGCCAGAGATGGCCAAGCTAAATGAGTTCCGCATTGAATCGGGCGGTCAAGTCTTGATGGACGGAACCGTAGCCGAAGAAAACATCGTCTACGAAGTTGTCAACACGCTAAGGCGATTGCCATCGGTGACGCAGGTTGCACTGAAAGGAACCACTCTCGAACAAGACTCCAAATCAACTCGCTTCGCCATTCGTTTGACGACCGAGCAATTCGAAAGCTCACCCCATGCAGGAGTCGATGATGAATAAGATCGATTCCAAGAAATCCAAGAGAAAGCTGCGACGGTCAAGTGGACGGTATTCCAGTACCGCAGCTCAATCACTGATAGCTGGGATATGCTTTGTATTTGTCATCGCGTTCGCGCTGCCTTGGATCAACGAGTACTACGAACTACAGCGGGATGCTGCTGAAATCCAACAACTTGAAACAACCTTGATCGACACTCAGCAGCGTCAAATGTCACTGAACAAAGTCGAGAAAAAACTTGCGTCTGAGATCGATGTTTTCGTCGCGCAAAGCGTCGACGATTCGAACATTGAATCGGTACGTGAACAATTGATCGAGATAGTCCGGTCGTCAAAAGCGAGATTGCGGCGACTGGAAATTTCACCCGGTGAGTCAAGAAACTGGGCGAGCGAAGGCGACGATGCTAGAAATGAGTCCGTGCCGATTTACGGCGACAACTCAACATTTATTTTGTACACCCACGAAATAGAACTACATGCGGATGGATCGCTCGATGCCGTTCGTCAAATCATTCGCGACGTTACTGGCCATGGATGGCTAATGACAACAAAGACGCTGCTGACCGCACCTAGCGGATCGCAAGCTTCACCAATGATTTTGGAAATTCGACTGATTGTTTACGGCCTTACGCCGTCTGAAGAGAACCCGGATTCTGAGAACGATTTAAACCAGGAAGAACTTGCACTGCTAGGCAAATCATCACACACGCGTTGATTTCCGAAGTCCTTCACTGCCCGTTTGCCCGACGATTGAAAGAAGACTTGCCATGGACGGCAACGAAACACGCAACAATCCGACTCGCGCTGGACGATCCATTGTCATTGGCATGGGATTGCTTGGCGTATCCTGCCTCGCATCGATCGCGGCCGGTCAAGCGCCACGCGCGTTTGATCCATCGGTCAACGCCCGACCGATCGAGCTAGCCGATGCGCGGCCGGTCGGCGATGGTTCCATTGTTCGCCCACGAGCGAGACTGATTTCGGCGAAAGCGTCGCCGTTCACTGCCGCACTAACCGCCGCAGCAGCCGAAGTTGACGAAGAACGCAGAGCGGCCAACGCACCCAAGCCTTGGGTTTCGGTGCCACTGCCAAGTCCTGATGCTGTACCTACTTCCCACGCGACGTCGTCGTCGCCATCGGATACTCAGCCAACTGGGCCGACAAAGCCGCGCACGGTTGACGAAGCACTTCAAATGCGAGGTACCGTCTCGTTTCGCAAAACGCCACTGTCCGAAGTCGTCTTTCTGCTGAGCGATCTCTGGAAGATTAACATCGTTGCTGGCGAAGAAGTATCGGGCGAAGTCAGCGGCACGTTCTTTGACGCGCCTCTTTCGGAAGTACTAGCTGCGGCGCTCACCTCGTCAGGATACAGCTATCGCAAAACGGGAAGCAGTCTTGTTGTATTGTCGGCTGATCAAATCGGCATGGACGATCCATCATTCGTCTCGGAAACCGTTTCGTTGCCGTCAAGTTTGCGGGACGATGACTCGACGCTCGAAGCTGCCGAAATGTTGCTAAGTGAACGTGGCCAAATGAAGAAAATTGGCGTCGACATGGTACTTGTCATCGACAAGCCTGAACGCATCGAACGGGTTCGCAACTTGTTCACGTCCCTTTCGCCAAACTCGTCTGCGTCGAATTCGGCCGCGGGTGAGACTTCGTCGACGCTCGCTGGTACATCGTCCGAACTGCCAGCGCCGCTTCCAACTAGCGGCGCAACCGTCGCGGGCATCGCCTACTTCACGCCTCAATTTACCGAAGCGTCCGAGCTGGCTGAACCACTGCGTGAAACACTTGGCGAATCAGCCATTGTTGCGGTCTATACGCAAGAAAACCGCATCATGGTCAAAGGCACGCCCGCTGAACTTCAAACCGCAACCGAAATCGTCACTCAACTCGACGTGGCTCGCCAGCAAGTACGCATCACGGCGATGATCTATGACGTCAGCCTCAGCGAACTAGAAGAAATCGGCGTCAACTGGTCACGCGAAGTGCGAGGGCTTGCCAACGCTCAGAACGAGGCCTTGGCCAATGTGACCGAGAACGTCACTGATTTCTTGAAAACTTCGTCCAGCATGACAACGACCGGTGCGGCCAGCATTGGACTGCAAACGATCACTGGCGCGATGGAATCTTCGGTCTTTCTAGAAGCACTCGATTCCACTTCCGAAGCCAAACTGCTAGCCGACCCTTCGATCACGGTTGGCGACCGCCGCGAAGCTTCGATTCGAATCGTACGCAAGATCCCCATCGTTGGTGCGAACCCAGTTAGCGGCTCCAACGCGGTCTTCACTCAAACCGAATTTGAAGAAGCCGGTGTCATCCTAAACGTGAAACCACGCATCAGTCGCGACGGTACAATCGAAATGGAGGTTTCACCAGAGTACAGTGTTGTTGCCGAGATCACGACGACCGGGCCGGTCATCGACAGCCGAACCGCCCAGACGTTCGTGAGAGTGGCCAACGGGCAAATGTTCGTCCTCGGGGGACTGCGTCAAAAATCGATTGTCGAATCCAATCGAGGGATTCCGTACCTTCGTGATCTGAAGTACGTCGGCGGGTTGTTCCGCAGCCACAATACCGAGGTCCGCGAAAGTGAGCTGATCGTGTTCTTAAAACCCGAAATCGTGACGCCCTACTTTGGCGGCACGCCCCGCGAACAACGGGCCGCGCAAATCACCGAATGCCAACTTGACCACATTCCCTACGCTGAAGCTTGCCCACAATCACCGTATTGCCGGGACAAGAACTGCCCCAACCATCACCCACGGCCACGTCTGAACGCTGGTTCATCTGGTTTGATGATGATCGGTGGCGACGGAATTTTCGAAACCTCGAATCAACTTCCAAGCCATGGGCATAGCATTCACGTTGAATCTGAAACGTCGACACCGACGATCATCGAAACGACAAACAACGAGTACTTTCCACCCGTCGTGATCGACGCTCGCGTTAACCCCTAGTGCAACTTCGGCATTCCAACGCCGGAATCACCAGCCCGCAGAGTAACAACACCGCGAATTCGACACCTGAGCCGACGGCGCGAGCCGCGGGTTCTGCGCGGATCACGTTCACCGCCTCAGCACCTGCGGCAGGCGGTTTGTTGTTTAGCACTCCATCGCGATCTGATCGTTTGACCGCTTGCCGCAGGCGAACGCGTCAGGAAATACGTACGCCTGCGGCTAACGGTTAAACGACTAAATCGACAAACCGCTTGCCGCGGCTGTGAAAGTGGTGTCCTGAAGTTGTGTCCCGGTTGAGAAATCCGCTACGGTGTTGCCCCGCGGGTATCGCAACACCCCAAGCTTGCTTCGTATCCACCTAAGGATCACTGGGGATCGAATTCTCAATAGCTGCGTTTCAATGCGATGTTTCATCGGCAGCTTGGTTCCACAGCTTGGCAACCGAAACGCGGATGCGATTAGCAATTGCATCATTGCGATAACCTAACATCACCTCGCCGTGCATCCCTGCGGGAACCTCGACTGAACTTTGATCCGGCAAATGAAACCTTGCTCGAAAGTGTGGTTCCAGCAAACGAACCGAATCGTTTGAATCCGTCTCGTGGCTCTGGCCGACCGCCATCGGCCCACCATTGGTCGCAGCCAACGATGGATCAAACAGTCGGTCAGTCGCGCGCGGTTCAATTCGATCCAGCCGAACATCTAGCGGCCGACCGTCTGCGGTCCGCAAGATCACAGGGCTGGCACCGACTGCGTCAATGGTTTTCACGCAGTCTTGCGACACCATTGCCATCACCTCTTTGTCTCGGTCGGTCGCCACCACCATGATCGCGTCTCCCTGGCCAAAGTACGTCCCGATCAGTTCATCGAGATGACGCCCAATGACGCGGCCGTCGCGATCCGCCACCAATCGCAAACCGTCGATTTGATTACGCACCATCACGATCTGCGACGCGAGCGAAGCCTGCTTTTCTCGCAAGATCATTCGCTCGCCCTCGTTCTTTTCATCGACAGCTTGCCTTATTCGAATCGCCGTTTGCTGGTGAGTTAGCTCTAGCTCTTGCAACCGATTTGCCATCGGTCGGTTTTCAAGTTCTACCAGCAAGTCGCCCCTGGTCACGACATCGCCGTCGGCAACATGAATCCGAATGACAAACCCTTCACAGCCGGCGCGCATGATCGTTTCGGGTTGATACTGAACAATCGCAGGCGCGTAGTTAGCCGTCGGAATCGGCACCACCAAAATCGTTGCCGCGATCGCCGTGACAGCGGTCCATCCCAGCACGCATCCACGAACCCACAATCCAGGCTGGGTCGTTTTCAAACGCGATGAATAAGCCGCTAATTGTTTTGCCGGTTGCAGAACCCACATCAAGATTCCCAACATCGCGATCACAACCCCGGCACCTGCAAACATCGTCGATGCTGCAATGGCCAGCGACACGCAAACCATCACACGCCAAACCATCGCAGCGGCGCCATAGCCCAAGACAAAGTGCTTTCGCCATCCCATCAAGGTTCCGCCCGCAACGTCCTCGCCCACCAGCCAACGCCGTATCACCCGGGCGAGTGACGAGTTTCCTTCGGCCGCCAAATTGGGCACTTCGATCAAATCGGCAAGAATAAAATAGCCATCGAACCGCATCAGAACGTTGGCGTTGAAAATGATCGTCGATAGTCCCGCTGTGATAATGATGTTGGACATCAAGAATCGCCATTGAACCGAATCCGGAGCCAGAGACCAAGCGACCATTGCCAGCGACGCAATCACCCATTCGGCGAACATCCCAGCCGCTGAAACAGAGATCCTTGCCCGGCGTGAAGGCATTCGCCAGCAACTCGTTACATCCACATAGGCGATGGGCGCAAACAGGATGAAAACCAGTCCCGCTTCACCCACTTCGCCGCCTTGACGGTGGCACGCGATCGCGTGTGCCAATTCATGGACTAGCTTTAGTGCGATCCAAACGCCCAGCCACCAACACCAACTCGACGGATAAAAAACTTCGGACGACGACGCCCAAAACTCGTCCCAGCAAAACGCCAAGGTCAACGCGGCTGAGAAAATGATGCCGACAGCAGCCCCCACGACGCCGCGCGATGCGAGTGGATTCGCTAGTGGTATCACGGCCTGCAAACGATCATGCAAACCTGGCAAGGGAACTTTGATCCAGAACGGATTGAGTCTCTTCAACCAAGGCGACAATCCCGATTTCGCCGCCGTGTTCTCCGACGCATTGACTGGTTTCGCGCCCGGTTGCCGGATCGGTGACGGGGATGCGGCGAGCGTTGCTAGTTCGTTCTCGAGCAACCAACGCACGATCGCAGTCGACTGCTGAATCGAAAGTGCCCGCTTGCCGAGTTTGGATGCCGCCAATCCACAGGCTTGAGCGATCGAGGTTTTGCCATCCAACAGTGAAACGAATACGTACTCTTCGTATCCGATTCGAAAGAACCGTCGCAACGAAGGGATTTCGACCCGATAGACACACTCGCCTCGTTCACGAACAGGCCAAAACCGAACGTCGTCCGCAACGCGAATCGTTTGCTGAGCCAGATCCAGTGTGTGAGTCTTTTGCTTGGACAAGGTTTAGAGCCTCATCGCATGACGCACCGAGTAGTACGCTTTGTGGAACAGGTTCCAAGCAAGCGTATGACGAGTGCTCGTGATCGCGGCTCGCCCTTTCATACCGGGGCGAAGCAAATGGTCCAGATCCTCGACCGTCACCTCACCGACGAAGACATTTTGCTGATCACGCAGTTCGGATCGCGGATGTACCGAGTCAATTTTCCCGGCGAACGCCTTGCCCGGCAAAGCATGAACATAGAAATGGACGGGCATTTCTTCTCGCACCATCGAGTAGTCGATTTCGGGGATTGCCAACTCGACTCGCATTTTGCCAAGCGGCGCGATCTCGAACAAAGTTTCGCCGCGCTTCATCGGGATGCCCTCGGATTCTTTCCAGTCGCCGCTAACGACCACGCCATCGATTGGGCTGCGTATCTCTAAGTTGCCACGGCGAAACTCAAGCAAGTCTTTTTGCAGTTGCAGCCGATCGACTTCAAGAGCCGCAATCTTGCTGCCCGCAAAGTCATGCTCGACCATCAATCCCATGCGTTCTTGGTTGGCTTGATGCAACTCGGCCTGCACCCCGGCTAGTTGGAAATCAATCTCACGTGAATCAATCGTAGCCAACAGTTCTCCCGACCTGACTTGATCGCCAGGACGAACATTGGCAGTCTCAAGGACTCCGTCAAAACCGACCGCAACGAAGCGGCGTTGGACCGGTTGTAATTCCAATTCGACCGAAACACGATACGAAAACGGCAACAACAAGACAATGCAAGCGATGACGGCAACAGCCCATCCCATCCGGCGGCGAGATCGATTCGCTGAACTGGATATTGCCCCGACCCATTGCTGAACTCGCGTTGGTGCGAGTCGCTCGATCGCCGACAATTTGCCGGCAATCAGTGGCCCAACCGTGTCCAAAAATTGGTCGACCGTTTCGTCGGTGGCTGCAGCAACGACTAGAGCGCCTCGTGCGATGCCGTCGGTGTCCTGTAACGAGACAGCGGTCACACCGGCCGACGAAATCCGCTTTGCTAACTGCTTCAAAGTCAGGGTCGCGTGGCGTTGGCTAATATCTGACGACGGCCACTTGGCTGTACCGCCACGAACACCGACTTCTTCGGCAACGGAATCCAACATCAACTTGACTTCCACCGCGTCGTTTGCGGTGGTGGGCTGATGGTGGCTGGTTCGGAAAGCAGATGTCTTGGCAGTCGGACGCCACAACAACCAAACTTGATCGACACCCAAGTGCCGAGCAACCAACCGTGTCACGACATCAGCAGCTTCAGTCGAGTCAAGATGCCGATCGAGTTCGCACTGGATCTCGATCGCGGCCGCCAAGACACGCATTTGTGCGCGCGCCGATTCGATCGGTTCGCGCGGACCACTGTCTGGGCCCGCCGCTTGGGCATTTTTCGTCTTAGCGTCGTTGGATTCAACCATGTTGCAGCCCCGCCCTAGTGACGTGGACCTTCCGATTCGGCGCGCGCGGAACGCATGGGAGCATCAGCAACGTTCAAATCCCAACGACAAACCACACCGCTAGGGATCAATCGCTCGTCATTGGCAATCCGAACTTTGACCGAAACCGACGCACTCTCGGGATCGGCGATCGGCGAGACAAACTCAATCATGGCGTCAAACTGCTGGTCGTTTACGCCAAATCGCAGCACCACTTGCTGGCCCGATTTCAGGTCCTTGGCGGCAGAGAACGGAACCGAAAAAACCGCCTTCAATGATTTCAACTGGACCAATCGCATAATGACGGGATCGTTTGGCGATACGAACTCACCAACCTCTTTTCGAATGGCAACCACAACGCCGTCGATTGGCGATTCAATCCGACGCTGCCTAATCTGTGCTCTGACGCGTTCGTATTCCAACCGGCGCACCTCAAGCTCTTCTTCGACACTTTGCAATCGCGCGGTGGCTTGATGAAAGTCGGCTTCGGAACGTTGAAGCTCGCGATCGGACGCGTTCCCCTGCTTGCTCAGCTTTCGATAGCCGTCCAATTGGTCTTGGCGTACTTTCACTTCCGATTCAGCGGCCATTCGTGAACCAGTCGCGTCCTTTGCCGTCCGCGCCAATTCCAGCGACTTTTGCAGCACCCGATCATCGAGCTGCGAAAGCCACTGCATTTGTGACACTTCATCGCCTTCGCGAACAAGCGTTTGATTGATCACACCAACCTCAGGCGAAGACACGTCGACGACAAGATAGGGTTCCGAAAACGCCTCAATCTCGACCGCGCCTGCAGTTGTACAACAAGCCAACGCACAAATCCACGCAGCCAAGCAGAGCAAGGCTTGCTGACTGAACACACCACGGCGGTACGAGATCATTAACATCATGTTTATGTTCCTTAAAGTCACAGTTCGACACAACCGCGAGGCGTTCCGCTCGATCGTTCGAGCAAACGTTCATCGTGCTGATCGGACCGCATCAACTGCATCCGTGAAGCTGACTGTTGTCTCTGCTGTTTCTGTTGCACTCTTGCGATCGATTCTTCGAGCGTCAGGTCACCCGCACGGCCATCACGGTCCCAACGCTTGATCGCTCGTGACACCCACGGCGCATGATCGGCGACCAGGCAATCATCACTAGCCACAAAAAACCTTGCGCTGCCCGGATCACCGCATCGCGCTGAACGCCCAACCAATTGCCGGTCGACGCGTGCGAGCAAGTGGTGGTCGCAAGCGATGACATGCAAACCACCGTTCGCAAGTACGCTGTCATCCACAACGATGTCGGTACCTCGGCCAGCCAAATTGGTAGCGACCGTAATCGCACCAATTTTGCCAGCGTCAGAAATGATCGCGGCTTCGTCTTGATCCTGCACACCGTTGAGCAACTGGCATTGCAATCCACGTGCTTCAATCGCGCCGGCCAATTCGTGGCTAGCCGCGATGCTAAGCGTACCGATTAGAACAGCCCGTCCTGATCGAACGATTGTTTCAGTCTCATCAACGATCGACGCTAGCTTTTCACTTCGAGTGTTCACGACACAAGCCGGAAACATCTGACGGCGTGACGGAACTCGCGGCGACAGACTTACCACTGGCAAACCATAGACGCTGGCAAACTCTCGGTGGCAACCATCAACGGTTCCCGTCATCCCGCCGACAAATGAGTAATTCCGATAGAACGTTTGTCTTGTGATTCTCGCAATCGGTCGTGTCTCGGGTTGCACTGGCAAACCTTCGCGAACCTGAATGGCTTGATGCAGGCCACCCGACCAAGATCGGTCCGCGTGAATCCGTCCCGTCGATGCATCCGCAATCCGAACTTCGTCATCGCAGACGATGTAGTCGACATCACGCTGGTAACAGTACTTTGCCCGCAGCGCCAAAACGACGTATTCGTGCCACGGACGCAACAGACTTTCGTGCATCACCATTTCGGTATGCTGATAGACTTCGCGAAGCCCTTCGTCGGTCAACTCAACCTTGCCATTTGGCGTGACCACAAACGAGTCCACACGGACTAGGCGACCGGCCCACCCGAACGCTTCGCGATGGATTTCTTCGTCAACGGCATCTCCCGCACCAGCCGCACTGAGCAGCAGCGGTGACACAGCGTCATCAATCAAAACATGATCAATTTCGTCGACAATCGTCACACGCAGTCCACGCTGAAACATCGATTTCGCTGGACCGTTGCCCGTTAATCTCGCCAGCGTCGAGTGCCCCAAACCAGACAGTCTTGGGTCGCCCATCAACACTTGATCGCGAAGATAATCAAAGCCGAACGTGTGCCCAGCGGCATAGGTCACATCGGCCGAGTAAGCATCACGGCGCTGTTGGGGTGAAATTTTGTCATCAACCACCGCGGTAGATGCGCCAAGCGAAGCGAACGACGTCTGCAACTTTGCTTGATCACGACGCGCCAAATAGTCGTTCGGTGTCGCAACATGAACACCTCGTCCGTGCAACGACTTAAAGTACACTGCCGCGGCGACTGCCAGTGTCTTGCCCTCGCCGGTTTGCATTTCAGCGATCGCGCCTTGCCCCACGACAAGACTTGCGAATATTTGTGTATCAAAAAGTTCCAGCGACAGATTTCGCCGAATCGATTCGGTCATCCCACCGATCGCCAAAACCATCAACTGCTCGTACTGAAGTTGCTGGTCACGATCCAACGTACCGCTAGACAATTCGATTCCGCGGCCCATCTTTCCTAATCGATCACCATGTTCACGAAGCTGGGATGATGACACATTACGAAGTGAACTTGCAACCATTCGCGTCTGCGCCACCATCGCGTCGATGCGGCTCCGGTCGCCTAACAAACTTGCTTTTTGCTTTGCTTTTACAGTTTGTTCCGACGACTGGCCAAACAACGCCGTCCATGCGCCGATCATTGCGAAATCACCTTGTCCGAGAGGACTTCGTCGGCACTCGATGAGTCGGAAAGCAATTCCTCGGCAATCATGCCATCTTGGATCGCTTCACCGGGAACTCCGCTGACACCCGTGCCATCGAAACGCAGCAGCACACCCATCGATCGTCGCAGTTGGACCCACGACAGGGCATAGGTGACTTGCGCCCTAACGAACGATTCTTCTTCGTCCGTCAGCCGCTCTTGCGCGTCAAGCAAGTCTTCGATCAGCAAGACCGCCGACTCGTTCGGATCAGGCAGCCACTGCCAACGCTGTTTCAGATAGTCGACCTCGCGATTGGCTGCGTCGATTGCTTGTTTCTTGGCAATCATTTCGTTGAACGCCGTGTGAGTTTCTCGGACCGCGAGTTCGACTTCGGTAAACGCCGTTTCAGCGGCCTGCTGGAATTCAAAGATCGACCGCGTCAGCTCCCACCGATTTCGGTTCAAACGTGCTTCGGCCGCGCGATTGCCAACGGGGCGTTCAAACAACAAACCCGCTGCAAAACTAGGCCTGCCGGTTGAAAACTGATTCTCGAACGCACCGAACGTATTCGAATTCGTATCCAGTCCCGCCACGTACGTGCTGAGGATTAGATCCAATCGCGGCAAAACCTGGTTCTTAGCCACGCCGACCCCGGCCGAAGTCGCTTGAACTTTGCGAATCGATTCAGCAATGTCCGTTCGATTGTCCAGCGCCGTGATGGTCGCTTGCCGTGTCGACAAAGTGACGGCTTCGACCAACGGTCGTTCCGACGGCAACAGTTCCCAGCGATTCGTTTGCAGCAGTTGCGGATCACCAGTCAGCAATCGCAGTTGTGCCTGTGCGTTGCGTATTTCGGTTTCGCTGCGGACCAAGTCCGCACGACGGCTAGCAACGGCTGCATCGGCGCGAAGGATCTGTCGCTTAAACGAATCAACCTCGCCTCGAGCGCGAAGGATTTCGGAAAGCTCGGATGCATTGGCCAGCAACCGACTTCGCTGCAACCACTGGGCCCGTGCTTGGTACAGACTCCAGTAGGCTGCCGAGACATCAACCAGATGGCTTTCAAGGTTGCTGCGAACTTCGCTAGTGGCAATCTGAACGTCAATCCGAGCCAGCAGCACACGAATGTCATTGACCGCCCGCCCGCGATCTTTCATCAGTGGCTGAGTGACGTTCACTTCCAGCCTTGTCGTGCCCTGTGGATTGGGGACCAGGAAGGTCGAGTTGTTGTCTTGAAACCCGCCTCGCTGGACGACTTCGAACTGAGTCCCCACGCGTCCCTTCTTGCGCAGCCCCAGGGATGACGAGAACGTTTGGTCACGATAACGACCAAAGGCGTTGCCGGTCGTTAACAAGCTGCCGATCGGGTCGCTGGTATCGGCAAACTTGCCCTCAACAAACGCAAGCGTATCAAAACTCGCGTCGGCAATGACCAAATCGTTTTGGCGGATGTGCGGTTCTGTCAAGATCCCGCGAACGTAGGGAGACGAAGCAATTGCGGTTTGCGCTAGTCCGCCGACGTCGACTTGCATTGTCTGCGGAGC
>JBAUHR010000709.1:0-2355 GCA_049680385.1 Rubripirellula sp.
GCGTTGCGACTGAGCACCCCGTTGTCGCCCTGACTAACCAAGGTCAAATTGTCGGTGACGCGGTCGTACAGGTAAATGTCTACTCTTGAATTCGTATCCGTCCCGACGAGTTGACCGTCCGATTCAAAGACGACAAATCGACCATCACCGCTGATCTCGGGGCGGCGACTGTCGCCTTCGTACGAACCAGTGACGGCGGTGTTGCTGATTCGCTTGATATCACCCGTCTGCATGTCTTTTAGATAGACATAGAATGCCTCGCCAGGACCAGCGTGGGGGTCTGACGTAAGATTCGATGCAGATGATTCAAACGCGACCCAGCGCCCATCGTCACTGATGGATCGTTTACTGCTGACGCTGTTTCCAAGCGTTCCGGTAGCCGACGCCGAGACAACTTCCACTTGACCTGTGGTCATGTTTTTGACGAATATGTCGCCTACGCCATTGGTGTCGTTAGCTGACGTGAAACCGCCGGCAAGCTGTGACGATACCGACTCGAAAACGACGTACTGGCCGTCAGGAGTGATGTCGGCTCCCCAGCTACTGGCGTCGGTTAATTGTGCGTCAAGGTCAGTGGTGCTTACGCGTGTTACGGTGTCCGATTGCAGATCATAAAGAAACGTATCCGAAAATCCATTAGTGTCACCGGCAACCAATTGATCGCCCCACGATGTCAGCACAACGAAACGTCCGTCGGGCGTGATGATGGCATCGCGAGAATTCCCGTTGCCCGGTCCACCGTTGCCGCCCTTTGTCAACAGCGTGGTCGTGCCGTGCACACGGTCGCGTACGTAAACGTCTAGGAAATTGTCCGTGTCGCCAGCGTCCAGGTTGGTGCCCCAGCTTCGGAAGACAACAAACCGGCCATCGCTCGAAACATCAGGTTCCAGGCTGTTATTGTTGGCCGCCGCTCCTGCCGTGTTGACCGAAATTAGCTCGTGCTGGTCCGTCAAACGGTCTAGTAGATAGACGTCGCGAGTCGTGTTAGTGTCGGACGGAATCATTTGCCGCGTGGTGGAATAGGCCACATAACGCCCCGTCTCGCTGACTCGCAGATCGTCCAGCGGATGCGGTTCGAACTGATTTGGAATCGAAGCGTCAGTGTCGTACCTGGCATCGTACGTGAGCACTGGGTTATACGGTGACGTGCCGATCGACGATGGCAAAAGCACTTGGCGAACGTCGTAATAGCCGGGCGACAGGCCAGCGAAGGTGTAAGTGCCTGCTTCGTCGACGTCTGTGGTCGCCGGATCGTCGGCAATGGTGATCTCCGTCAGATCGCCACTGTCCAGGATGCCGTTGTGGTTGATATCGATGTAAACCGTGACACCGGCAATACCGGGCTCGGATGGATCACGCGCGCCATCGCGGTCAACGTCGCTCCAGACCGTGCCGCTGATGATGGTGGGCGGAAACTGGTCAGCCGGTGCCAGTTGAAAATCACGTCCGGAAAAGTCGGTTTCCTCGACGGCGCGAAGATCGTATGCCGCTGCGGGAATCACCGCCGCAGCGATCGCACGTGGTTCATAGCCAACGGGCACCAACCGAATTTCTTGCTCGGATTCCGATTCGACTCGGATCGATGTGCCGCCGTTGGCTCGATACAGTTCACCATCGGCACCCGCGATCGCCCAGGCTCCGTAGTTGTAGGCGTACCAATTTTCGATGACACCGGTATCAGGATTGATCACCAGCCCACCACCCGATGGCAATCGCATGATCAGGTTCACGCCATCGGTCGATTCGCCCAGGTTGCCGGCAAGGTCGTACGACGTGTTGTTGATCGCGTTGATGTCGAACGTGTCCATAAGCGTACCCGTTCGTGGATCGATGCTGAGGATCGAATCGGAGTCGGATTGCAGGATAAACAAACGCCCAGCAACTGCGGCCAAACCTTCGTAAGATGAGTCGGCCAGATCAAGGTAATCTTTGACAGCGCCCGTGTCGTGATCCAGAATCCAGACACCGTCGAACGCGGAATAGTACAAGCCGTAGTCGTCGACGGCCAAACCCGCGTTCTGGTTCGACGTTCCGGGCGGAGGAAACTGACGAAGCGTTTGACCCGTGATCGGGTCATGTTTGCGAATCATCGCCGCGCCGCCTGAAACCTCCAGTGCGTACAAGGCGGTTTCGGATGCGCTGGTGACGACTCGATCAGTCGTGGAACGGTCGACGGCAATGGAATAATCGCCGGGTGCCAACTGGGTAAAGGAATAGCTTCCGTCGGCCAACGTCGTGGTGGTGACTTCGCCCGCGTCCAAAACTCTGTTGCGGTTGGCATCAAGGTAAACGGTCACGTCAGCGGTTGCTTCGCCGGCGTCGACGAGCCCGTTGACGTTCGTGTCGTAGGAAACG
>JBAUHR010000710.1:0-2606 GCA_049680385.1 Rubripirellula sp.
ACTTAAGGATGCCGCTTTGAAACGAGAATCGCTAACTAAAGTTGGTGGATGTGGGCCAAACTTTCTTGCCTGCGTAGATTTCCGTATTCGACATCTATCGATCATCTCAGCGTCATCAGGAAAACTCTACTTTGCGGCACGGCGAAATATTCCAGGGTGCCGAGCAGCGTCATCGAACTCGGCTTCAAAAACTTCTTTAAAGGGCAATGTCTATGAAGATTTCCAATCGTTATTGCGTCACCATCACCATCTTCGCCGTTTCCTTGATGGCTACCTCCATCGCGTTTTCGCAGGACGACTGTCAATCAGAAGATCAATCTGGCTGTAGTAGTTGCGAAATGGGCGAGCCTGATTGCTCAGGTGACAGTGGCGGTGAATCGAATGAAGAAGGAGACGAATTGGTGAATTTCATTCCGAACCCAGACTACTTTTGCTTCCTTTTGGCACCTGCAGCACAACAATGCAATCAATTCGACCATGAGTGGGACTGTTGTGAAGTAGGCGTAGAGTGCGAAGAACAGCCAAGGGGGAGCGTTTGGCTCTGCCCTGATGCTTGGGCTGATCCAACATTTGAATACGCGAATATGCCTCCCCCGCTCAATGTATGCGAGACAGTGGAACGTTTGAATGAGGATGCACCTATCGATCCCAATACTTCAGGGCTACCTATTTCGTCAACGGCGTGCGAAACGATCACTGTCGTCTGCGGGTATTCGTATCAATGTTTCGACTATTGCGAATTCGACATGGACGATGAGGAGTATTTATGTACCGAGTCAACTGGCTGGGACGAGATGACCGAAAGTGCACAGTGGCCACAGGCAATCCAACTGGGGCTTCAAAATCTGGGTGTTTGTGGCCCGCAGTAGATGATTATCTAACGTGGCTGTGGCGTACTTCAAAGGGGTTCGATGATGAAGGTTTGGATTTTTTCTGATTTCACCACGGCAACGCGTTCGTTGGGATTGTCAACTCTCGGTCTAGCAATATTCGTTTCGGTTGCGAGTGCCTCGGAGCCCGAATCGTCTGATGTTGTGGCAGTTGTTGCTGGGGACGAGATAGACAAAGAACTTGTGCAGCGATTGTTTGCGCCTTTCGCTGATTGGATTAGTCGATCCAGTCTGCGACCGATGGACGTTTATGAAACCTGTCTTGTTCGACAGAGCGGAAAAGATCCTTCCATTAGACGTACCAGATCGAGGCTAATCGTCTCGAAGGACAGTTCGCAATTTCTGTTCACTCGCATGATCCGCAACGACTCTTCCAAAGCGGAGAACTCCAGCAAATCGAATGAGAGTGAGCAACAACTTGCTCGCCCAACTCAGATGCTATCTCTTATCGCGGAGGGACCATCAGCCATGTTTCTTGATGCCAGCGTTGATACCACTTGGCGTTCGCGGGGCACAGAAAATGGAATGAAACGAGTCAAGGCTCGTGACTTTCGAAACTTGCCAATTTTGGGTGCTTCCAATTTACATTTTACCTTCGGGAAACCGATGGGCCCGTCTAGTCGGCTATCACGGCTTCCAACAACCATCGAATTCCATGATGACGGAAGCGTCACCGCGAAGTATGAGTCGAAGAAGTCGAAGACAACTACGAAAGTACTCTTTTCGTCATCGTACGGGATGCTCCCCGTCCGAATGTCGTCACATATCTTGGAGTTTGACGAAGAGACTGAGCAGTACGTGGAAGGCAAAGCCTTTGGAACCAGCATTTCGAGTTGGGACCAGATCGACGGGGATTGGATCCTCGTTGGCTCGTCGATGAGTTATCACACACCGCGTGCTCCTGCGAGCCAGCGTACCAGTTTAAGCTACGAAATAGAAGTAAAAATGCGGCCAAAGGTGAAGTGGGCGGAGATTTCGCCGCGTGCGCCGTTAGTGGTTCTAGTACCAGAAGTTGAGGAAGACGAATCTGATGTCGAACAATCTGATGTGGAACAAGAAGATGAGAAATAATATTCTACTAACGGTTTCGTTTCCATGTCTAGCCATCGTCTTGGTTGCTGCAGCAGCAGCGAGCGCAGAAACAATTCTAGAAAAGAAGTCGTTTGTTCTACCTAGATCCACTAAAACGCATTTGCTGACGCTGGGTCCTGAAAGCCTCGACCCGACCGGATCATACCGGTTGATCGTGCCACTCAGCGACTTAGTTCCAGGAAAAAAGTCGTTTGCATTGATAAAGCTACGCAACGATTCGAATGATGTCGTGGAGATTGGTGATGTGGGATTATCGTGCAACTGTACCGAGTTTGGTTTCCGACTAGAAAACGGTGACAAGATTCCAACGATACCCATTGGTGGCGAAATCGAAGCAGTAGTAGGCGTCAATGTGCCTCAAACGCAGACAAGCAAGTTTCAACAGAGTGCGCGATTGTCTATTAGCAACTCTGAATCGAAGTTCATCTCCCTTAGTTTTCGTGGTGAAATTACGGTTCCGTTTGAAGTACGCGAGATCGGCCAAAAACAACGAAAGGAGAATGGTGGGTGGGAGAATCTTGCTCAGATAATTCCTAGCAAGAATTTTGGAGGACTTGAATTCGATGTCGATTGCGGGGAACGTGAGCTAAACCCGAGAATTGTCGAGACCAGCAAGGGCAGGAT
>JBAUHR010000711.1:0-3740 GCA_049680385.1 Rubripirellula sp.
CCTTGTAGACGTGCGGATCTTCGTCGCCGGCATACAACAGCCGTCGTTCGACCTCGGCCTCGATGTCGAAACTCATCCCCGTGACCGCTTCGACCAGCATCTCGACCTGTTGCCGGTCAGCACGAACGGCCGCCAAGTGTCGAGCCGTTTCGGCAAACGTGATTTCGCCTTCGTTGGCGGCGGGCGTTGACGGCGCAGTCGGCGCCGGCGATTGAGTCTGGCTCGTGCCCGGCGATGCCGCAGAGTCGCGTTTGCTTTTCGACGACGGCACCACAGTGATCGGCAATTCCTTGGTCCAATCCGGCCAGCGAGGGATGTCGACACGCAAATTCGTGCTCCAGATCAAGTCGTTGTGGTGAAGCGAGACCGTCAACGCGGCATCGGCCGGCAACGTGAATTCGATCGGAAACCGGTTCGCTTGGCCGCCCGTCAAAGTCGTTGTTTCGGTTAACGTTTTTGGGTCGGTGTAAAAGACGTGAGTGTGGGTCTTTTGGTTGCTGCCACTTCCGCTGATGCACTGTTCGCGGCCTCGCAGTTCGGCCGTGATGCCGCCGATGGAAACGTTCTTGCGAGGCCGAACGGTGATCTCGCCTTTCACCGTTTCGCCCGGATGGCACGTCGATGACGCGAGCTCGCATTCGACTTCGCCGAGCACCCATTTGGGCATGACGTTCTTGACGATCCAAAGCACCAGCACTCCGATCGGCACCAACAAGAAAAGCAAGCCAAAGACGCCAAAACTTCTCGTCGCCGCGATGCCGATCACCAAAAAGGTTGCCCCCACGAACAGGCCGATGATCTGCATCAGTTTGCCGTTTGCCGCTCGCGTTTTCTTGCCCGACTCTCCGCCTAAATCGCTGGTCGGTCGCATCACAAAGTTGGCCGACGCTTTGGGGTCAAACGACCAAGGCACCTTCACGCGTGCCTCGACCGAGTGATCGATGTTCAGATGAAAACCGTGGTAGGTCGGCGGCCAGTTGGCGACGGGCAACTCGAATCGGTACTCGTTGTCCTCGCCCGCCTGCCATTGGCCTTCGAACAACGTGACCGACCCCGCTTGTCCGGTGGCAACGTTGCCTCGGCCGTGCGTCTTCCACATCGATTTCACTTCTAACGCTTTGCAATTGACATCGGCATTGGTGCGTGCCCGCACGACCCCCGTGATCTTGCCGCCGCCATTGATGATCGCGTCCGGGTGATCCAGTTCAATCGACAAATCGCACTTCGACATGGTTCATCACTTGGGTTTGGATTTGTTGATAAAGGAAATCTTCGATGCCACGTAGGTCGCTGCCGAATCGGCGGTGTAGCACTGCGGCGTCGTCTGCGGAAACCAGCTTCGCCAATCCATCGTCACTCATTGAGGCTTCGATGCGCGAGTTCAAGACACGGCGGATGTGAGCGGCACTGTTATGTTCGCCAATCCGTTCGGTGTGAACCTGGTAGCCATGCCGACGCAGCGGGCCGGTCAGATCCTTGTGAGTCGCGATGACCAACGAAACGCCGCTGCTGAAGATGTGCTGGCGGACCTTTCGTGGCAACCGCTGGGCCTCGTCGATCATGACCGGATTGCCGTTCGGAATTGCCGGGATCGTCCCGTCCTCGGGAAGATAAACGTAAGCCGAATCGGCATGCCGATCCGCGATCGCTAACATCCGTGTGGTTTTTCCCCGACCGCAGTCACCGATGAACTGAACGGCACTGTGCGGCCGTCCAATCAGCGAGTCCCATTGGTCGCCATCAACGATCGCCAAACGGGTGCGTTCTTCGCGTGTCAGTTCGCCAAAGGGGTTGCGAACCAAGTGGTGCCGTTTCCATCGATCAGGATCAATCGACGATGGCCAGGTCGGAGAGTCGGTTTTCGTCATCAGTTTCCTAAACTGCCGCCGTTGTGGCCGTAGTACGAGCGTCGCTTTGGCGTCACACTATGATGAGCCACCTGCGTTCGACATTGCAACCTACTTCAATCTGACAAATCCGTGAACCAATCACCCCGACCACCGTCCGCCCTGCGATGGATCAAGCTTTGCGTGCCCGTCGCGCTGGTCTTGATTGGCGTTGTGCTGTTGGCAAACGGATTTGATTCGACCAGCCTGCAAGAGATGGTCGCGGATTTGGGCCGTGCCGCGCCGGTCGTGTTTGTCGTGATGGCGGTCGTGTTGATGTCGGTGATGGTTCCCAAGACCGTGATGTCAGTTGCCGCCGGAGCGATGTTTGGCACTGTGATGGGCAGCGGACTGATGCTGCTGATCGCGGTTCTTGCCGCCACGATCAACTTTTTCATTGGACGCTGGTGGTTGGCCGATACGATCGATCGGCGGATCCAGACGGAATCACAAACGGGCGAGATTCTGCAACTGGCTCGATCCATGGCAGGTGAAGCCGGGTTCGGGTTCCATTTTCTGTTGCGACTGACTCCCGTGCCGACGATGGTGATCAGTTACTTGATGGGCGCCTGCGGCGGTCGCTACTTGCCATTCATTGCCGCCGCAGCGGCCGGCGTCATCCCGCAAACGCTGTGGGTTCACAGCGGCAGCGCTGTGGCAATGGTCGGCGATGCGCAAAGTGACCAGTTACGATGGTTCAGTATTGCACTGTCGATCATCGGTGCTCTCGCCGTCAGCTTCATCGTGCCTCGCCGTGCGGTACAGCGGCTCAAACAAACACGCCAAAACCAACTAGGAATGGTCGATTGAACGAAAGTGAATTCAATACCGACGGTGCTGCGACCAAGAGGACGCGTCCGACCGTTTATGAATCGGCTATCGATTGGTGGGTTGGCTTGTTGTTGGTGATGGCGCCGCTGATTTCCGGTGTGCTAGGCGTCTATGCTTGGTGGATGGGCCAGCCCGGTGATGCAGCGGTTCTGTTTGTCGCGGGTGCGTTTTCCGCCGTGGTCACCGCTGCCTTCACGGTTCCATGCCGCTACACGATTTTGAACGACGCCGTCTCGATCCGCTGTGGACTGATCTGTTACCAAATTCCGCTTTCCGAAATCGTGACGGTCGAGCGAACCGCATCACTGAAAAGTGGACCCTCGCTATCGCTCAAACGAGTCGCCATCAAAACGGCCAAGAAAACCATCATCATCTCGCCCAAAGACCAAGACGCCTTCATCGCCGACCTGAACAAATAAGAGGCACCGGCTGCCAGCCTGTTTTCGTTCAGCAAGCCAACAGCCAGCCTAAGATTCTTTGCGGAACACGTATTCGTTGCATCCCCAACCGCTGCCGACGGTTTTCAGGTTCTGCAGCGTAAAACCGCGTCGAGCCAACGGCACGATGGCGTCCTCGGGTTTGGCGACTTCAAACGGCATTCCACCGATCCAGTCGACCCAGTCATGCCAGGCCGACATGCCTCGGTCTTTCTTCTTGGCGCGCCAATCGGCAAACGGCAACGGGTTCTTCAAACGAGCCAATCGCGCTAACGCGAACTTGAACTCGTATGCGCCTGCCACCATCGTCACCCAAATCGGGCGCAGCAATCGTGGCAACCGATGATACGTTTTCTTGATCGCCAACCATCGTCGACTACCGCCGCCTTGATCGTTGTACAACGCAATAAAAAACAGTCCGCCGTCGTCGACTTGCTGTGACGCCAACTCGATCGCACGATTCATTTCGCCGGTGTGGTGCAGCACGCCCCAACTGTAAACGACATCGAACGGTCCAAGCTCGGACATGGTCGTTTCATCGAGGACTGATCCCTGTGACACGATCCATTCGCCATCGCCAAAGTAC